>NZ_JAEQCE010000001.1:36895-198018 GCF_020738665.1 Microcoleus sp. PH2017_08_TRC_O_A | reverse complement strand
CAACTCCCGTGGCTTTGGTTGCTCCTTCCATCAACGGTTAATTTTTAACTCTTGATTGACAAAAAGCGCTCCTAGAAATAGGGGCGCTTTTTGTTTGGGAAAATATATTTTTATCAGGTTTGTAGTGAGGACTTTAGTCCTTTGATGCGGAGGGCTGCCGCTTCTTCTCAATATACTGCTGGTGGTAATCCTCGGCCATATAAAATTCACCAGCGGGTTTGATTTCGGTGGCAATATCTTTGTCGTATTTACCGGAAATTTGCAATTTTTGTTTGGATGCGCGGGCGGCTTTTTCTTGTTCCGAATTGTGATAAAAAATGACTGACCTGTACTGTTCGCCTCTGTCGGGGCCTTGGCGATTGATTTGGGTTGGATCGTGACAGTTCCAGAATATATCTAGCAGTGTTTCGTAACTGATTTGCGATCGATCGTACTCCAAGAGCACTGCTTCAGCGTGACCGGTAACTCGGGCGCAAACGTCGAGGTAGCAGGGATTCGGCCAGTGACCTCCTGTGTAGCCCGCAGCAGTCGAGATGACACCCGCAACGGCGCGAAACTTGTGTTCGACTCCCCAAAAACAACCGGCGGCAAATGTGGCTTTTTCCATTGTGTTAAGAAGAAGGAAGAGTTGACAGTTGACAGTTGACAGTTGACAGTTGATAGAAGGAAGAATAGAAATGGAAGTCGGAAGAAGGAAGAACAGAAATAGAAGTCGGAGGACGGCTTTAGTTATCGTCCCGAGAGAAGTGATAAGACATATACAGCAAGCTTTTTAGCGATCGATATTTTATTTTTAATTAGGTGAATTTATTTAATTATTGTATTGGGCTCAAACTTGGCACTCTTATTATGGTTGACAGATTCCCATTAGTGTGCATTCCCAGACTAATCGCGGCTGTACGTAGTTTAGCAAATATTGGCGGGCTTTTTCTAAGGGTTCTAAGGGCGATCGGCTAATTCGGCCTGCCAAAAATTGCTGCCAGTAACAATGCTGTAAATAATCAATTAACCACAACTGAGATTCAGTATCTAAAGTTTTATCAATTTCCTTAGCCAATTCCAAAGCTGAGCGCAAATTTTGAGGCAACTGCTTAACTTTTTGCAGCAAATCCTCGGGTATTGATTGCAGTTGTTGCCAAATAGCAATTGCTTCCCCAGGACTTCCCTGCGCCATCCCGATTACCTCGGGATGGGATAAAATTTCGGCAAATCCCCCTTGCTGCAAAACTTGTGCCATTGCTTCGGGATTCAGCCGCGAAAACTGGATTTTTTGACAGCGGGAAATCAAAGTCGGTAGCAAAGCTTCCACAGTCGGAGCAATTAAAATTAGCGCTGCTTTTCCCGGTTCTTCCAAGGTCTTTAACAAGCCGTTGGCTGCTCCTTCACCCATTGTTTCTGCTTGTTCTAAAACTACGACTGAACGCCCAGCTTCTAGTGGTGGCCTGCTCAGAAATTCGCCGATTTCGCGAATTTGTTCTAGGCGAATTTGGGGCGGTGCTTTTCGCTTTAATCCTGCTTCCTCTGCTTCTTTTGCGGAAAGCCGTTTGCCTTGGTTCATGTAGGTTGGCTCTACCCAGAGCAAGTCTGGATGATTTCGCTGTCGGACGCGATTTTGCACGGATTCTCTCGATCGCCTTTCGGGAAGATTTACTGAGAATAAAAGCTCGATGAAACACTGTGCTGCTAAGCTTTTGCCGGTGCCGTTGGAGCCGACAAATAGATAGCCGGGAGCAATTCGGTTGCGATCGACTGCTTGGGTCAGCAATTCTACTGCTCGATCTTGCCCGATCAATGATGTGAAATATTCCATGTTTTAAGAGTGATAAATACAGCGTATTCCAAGTTTATGAGGTACATTGACAAGTTAAATTACTAACATGAAGGTAACATTAACATCATTCCATTTAGTTTAGTTGAGATGACTGCCCATGATATACTCGCAATACAGTTGGCATTGTAAAAATTAGAATTGTAAAAATGTTTATTTTTTATGTTTAATTTAACAAAAAATATATTTCTCCGGTATCTACTTGACTTTGCCCCTAATCTTGTTGTATATTATTTAATGATAGGAGGTTTGCCAAAATAATATTTTGACATAAGATTTAAATCATTAAGCAGTAAAATTAGTTAAAGTGTTAGCTTTTCTGCCCATTTATGAAAACAATTCCTCTGCTCGCCATAAGTTTTTTAGTAGCAATTTTAGCAAGCGCGATCGGCATAATCTCAGTCCAGAACGCCGCGCCAGTAGCCTTAAGCTTTATCTTGTTTAAATCCATACAGATTCCTGTAGGATTAGTATTGGCAATGAGCATTAGTGCGGGACTGATAGGCGGTGCACTGCTACAACCGCTTTGGAACCTTTCAGATTCCCCAGACTCGCGTCCTAGATTTAAAGCAAATCCCGAAGACTCGGACACCGCAGAATATTAAGTTAATTTTTCACACCTTCGATGGAATAAACCTGACCTTCAATCAGCAGCCGAGTAATTCCTTTGGCTAGCAAGTAAGGCGCGGCTTTTTGCAACAGCCTGCCGTCTGGAATCTTGAAAACTCTTTGATTGCGAGTAGAAAATCGGCGCGCTACTCGATGATTGTCAAAAACTGGTAGAGTTTTCTCGCGAATTTCGGCCGCCGGAATTTGACCGAGTTCGCCAAATGCTTTCAGAGGTCTGGTGATTAACTCTGCCGCCCGATCGACTACTAAATAGCAAATTTTGGGCACAGATGCTTCGCTTAAAGGCAAAACTTGAATAGGGCCTATAGCCCGAAGTTCTATCGACTCTCCGGACATCGAACCCAGCAGACTCCCTTCAAACAGAGAATCTTCATCCTCTAAATCTTCGTCGAAGTCGTCCTCATCCTCATCCTCATCCTCATCCTCATCCTCCTCATCCTCATCCTCATCTTCGTCGAAATCGCTAAAATCTTCACCACCAAGCATTGCCTGTAGTTCCCCAGTCACAACAGCACGGTGGCTGGGTTCGGCAAGATTGCCTGTTGGGGCATCTGGTAAATCAGAAACCTCGAAATCAGACTGTAAAGTCCCTGGAATTTCGATTTCTGGTACAGGTTGGGTGGCTGATACAGAACGCTTTCGGATCGTCGGCCTCGAATTTGGGGCTGACTGCGTGACGGGGAGTGACTCAGACAGGGGAGTATCTCCAGGGGCGATGGAGTTCTTAGCCGGCGATTCAGCAGCCGTTTCTGTTGGTTGAGAAAGGCTGCTGGTGCTACGATCGGACGAACGCTTTTGTTTTTGCTGGACTAGAAATGCGTATTCTAACTCGGACAAAGCCCCCTGAATGATGCGCCTTACAGTCGAACTACTCACTCCGTAGCGCTTGGCCAGAGTGATAGTATTCTCGTCCGACTGTCGGTACAGCCGGAGGAGTTCCCGTTTGTCTGAATCGGAGAGTTTTGTGGGCGTCATGCCAAGTTTTCCACCAAAAAGACGTGAAAAGACGTAGGAAGTGCGATCGGCAAAGTATGATTTTTTATTTTCGATTTGAAGCTGAGAGATGCAGGCAAGGGCAAAAAAGCTTTCACGTTCCCCTCCCTTGCCAAAGCAACCCCAATCTCAAATCGCTACGCGGTGCGACGAGTCCGCCTGCTTTGACGAGAACGGGTGGAGATGTCATGTTCCAATACAGCTCCTATTCCGAACAGGATGCCACTGAAAACAAAAAAGACTTCCAGTAAACTGCCGCTTTGATAACTACCCTCAGCCTGAGTATCGCGCCATTTGAAGTACATATCTGCGATGTAAAGCGAAAAAGTTGCAGCCGCAATCATTCTCCAAGATTGGGAGAAACGTCCTCCCCAAAACGCCAGCAGCAGCGCAGTAGCAATAATCAGCAGAAAAACGTCCCCGACGATGTAAAACAAATTGATTGCATAGGCGTAAGGTGATAGTTGCTTGTCAAGTGCCATCACCCATTCGGGAGCTTTAGTTGCTTCTGCTGATTCTTCCGATGCCGATTTAGCAGCCGCTGCTGCCGTTCCTTTTGCCTTTGACTGAGCCGAATTGTCCAAAGCAGGGGCTTTTCCTTTGGCAGCCGTTGAGTCAGGTGCAGATCCTGTCACTACTTCCTGGGGAGCAGCCGGAGCCATTCCTAGCTGTTGTCTCCAAGAGTCGGGCGCAGCAACCCAGATAGCTACAGCAATCCCAAAGGCTGCTATTGCCGCTAACAAACCCCATTGCCAAAATTCTAGATTCAGTCGCTTGGAAGTCACAGCTAGAACCATGCCTCCGATCAGTACCACATAGCTGCCCAGATAAAACGCATCTGCTGGGGACACATCTGGGTCTAACTCGAAATAGAGTTCCCAAATCCCGAACAGCACGCCGGCGATAAAATAGAAGAGCATCCCCAAACCAATTCCCAGCCAGACGTTACGCCCGCTTGCCATGTGGGGGCTTTTCCAGTTTCTCAAACAGACTAAAGACGCTCCAAGGTATGCCCCGCATTCAAAAACATAAGTGCCGATCGAGTACCAAGGCGGTAAACCATCTTCTTGTGAAAGAGGGACGCTGAACAGCAAAAAGAACAGCAGCGCCATGACAGCCCAGACAATGCCCACAATCACGAGGGTCTGAGCTGATAGTAAAGAGGTAGATGTAGATGACTTTTCTGAAGTGCTACTCATAGGGATTTCACGATACCTAACTAGCGGTTGAACGCACCCCATCTCAATCTTTGATTGTAGATGAGGATTCTTTCGCCAAAGAACCTTGATCTGACGCTCCCGGAAAAACTGCCGTCCTCAGCGTGTCGTGGGGATTTTTGCCCTCGTACACTCTCGGAAGACTAAGCAAAAATACTATCTATTTACTAATTAAAAGAATTAGTTCTTAGTCGATGTTTTGCCCGGGAACAGATGATAGAAATACGGTCTGCGCCTTCACCATTAAGGCTTTTACCGTAGCCTATTAAACTCGGAAATTATATCCTCAAATGTTGCTTTCTCTGTTTTTGGCTTTCACACTCCCCCACTCATCTCAATGATTTTGGGTGGGAACTGCGATCGGATTTTAGTTAAATTGCCAGACTGTAGCTGGCCTCTTAACTGATTTAACAGTTATGTCGCTCGATCGATACAAGTTGGCAATCCAACCTGTATCTCCCTTGCCCCCGACAGTGCAATTATCTCAGCTCGATTATCTGCGCCCAATTGTCAGAGCAATTGTCAAAGATTTTCTATGCTGCGATCCACAACTTGTTGAGGGCTGATTGTTTCAGCCAATCGAGAAACTGAGTGCGATCCTGTGCTGGCATATCTTGCAGCACATCGCTCACTCCCTCAGCGAAGTCGGTATTGCCAAAATATGATTTGCCCAAACGGTGAAGTTCTTGCAATAAGGTTTTGAGATGTTGCTCTTGCCAAGGGGGCACCTTATGATTTTGCAAGGGACTAACGGTCAGCCAATTTTTGATCGCATCAGCGGAGTCTGCCTGGGGGAAGTTTCCTTGCTGAAATACCTTGGTGATATCTTTCTGAAACGATGTGGCTTGCCTTGCGCCTAAGAGGTCTTCTACATCGAAGTAAACAGCTTGGAGGAGCAGCAGACAGCCCTGCGCGAATAGCGGTGCTTTAGCCGATTCTGTACCGCCCGGTTCTTCACCGGCAAGCTGATCTAAACGGACTTTTCCCCAAACGCTATATCTATCCGGCTCTTCTAGCAGAACGCAGGCTTTGCCTCGGTTGTCGGTTAAATCCCGCCACAAGGCTCTGGCGTCTTCTGCTTGCTTGCCGTTGAAGGCGCTGATTAGGCGAAAAGTCTGCCCCTGATAATTGAGAATGGGAATTTGTTGATCCCGTTTTGGGTGTTGAAAATTGGATATTTCAACATCCTGCCGTTTCAGAATAAACATGACACTGCGATTTGACTCCTGTCATGGCCGAGGTGCTGTGCTTTTGAAGCTTTCCAGGCTTTTAGGCTTGGAGGTGCTTGATTCAACGATTTCACTTTAATTAGCAGGATTCCCCTCCTCAAGCGTTCCGATACTTTTTTGCTAACAAATGCTAACAAGTATCTAAGCTGAGATTGTCTCTCAACCATGGCATATGAACTAATGCACGAAGGAAATTCCCCCGCGCACAACTTACGACTGCTGTACTGGCAACGCTTGATTTTTGAGCTCGTGCCGATCGGGCGATTGACTATTTTGCTTTGATGCCGTAGAGGAAGCTTATATATAGGCTCCCTACCATCAGGGATTTTCACCTGAGTCTTTCAATCCTAGTTCTACCACATTTTTCTCAAATATCAAGTCGAGCAGAATGTTGGCAAACATCATCAAAGATCGGCAAAGATCGGCAAGTTAGTCACGATTGCCTCAACTCATGCCTAAAATCAGGGGAGGATTTCTGGTTTTTCGATCTTGTGGCCTACGTTTGAGGCTTTGTCACTATCGAATTTTAACAATTGTGTTGTTTGCAGGTGAGTCCCTCCAGCTTTTGTGAATTGCTATCCTGGACGCAAGGGCACTCTCATCACTAGCGTGTTCGCTCCCGATCGCGCCGCGCTCCACATCGTAGTTTTTTAGATAGAACCGGTTTCTGTCTAAGTTAAAAAATATTTACTTGCTCGATCGCACACTCCACCGATACAATGATACTGTTAAAGATTTTTTGAGTTGGGTGCGTAACTCAGTTGGATAGAGTAGCTGCCTTCTAAGCAGCGAGCCGCAGGTTCAAGTCCTGCCGTACCCGTTAACCAAACCTATACATGACAATAGTTTCAGACGTTTTCCCCAAAGCTGACAGACTACCTGAAACCTTGTTTGTTTCGCAGTTGTTGCGGATTCGGGCATCCAAAACACCATGAAATTCGTCCTGAAGCCCGACCTGCCAAATTTGGCAAATCTTCCGGCTTCCGCGCGATCGACACTCCTACGCCTCTTCCTCTTATGTTTGACAAGCGAATTTCTGCATGTTCCGCCACGTGATTTATCGGTGGAATCAATCCCAAATCGAAAATCTCAAATCCTCTCTTCCCCCGAATTTATCCGTGGGGTCGCCTCTAAAATCTAAAATTTAAAATCTACAATCTAAAATCGATTGACACACCGGATGTGTTATCATAAAAGGTCTTTTGTGTCAATAGCCGATCGCCCAAAAGTTAAAACAGCAGCAGGCGATTGTGGGTCGAGAAGCCCTCAGGAGTTATCCTTAGTGATCGGGCTATTTTTGGACAGGTTTGGATATGTTAAGAGCAATTTTATTTCATATACCCCAAAATTTAATGCTATTACTCGACCGCAGCGCGATCGACCAGTTACAGCCGATATTGGCGCAAGCAACCGGAATGCCGATCGTTGCATCGGAAAATACCGCCACAATTGCACTGGTATTGGTTGCTGTGGGAATTCTGGGTTGGGGATTTTATCGCGCCAGACCTTTTGGCAAACTGGGAATGTTAGCTTGGTTGCAGTCAGTGGTGCTGATGAGTCCGTGGCTGCTGTTCTTTGGTTTGTTCGGTGCCGGGATTTACCTAAATCTAGTGGCGGTATTGTTGCTGCTGGTGACATCCACGGGATTGTACATTTATCTGGGCAGGCAATTGCGGAAGGCAGCAGCCGATGCAGTGATCGACTCGCGCCCCGATCCGGCCCAGATCGAGTCCCAAAGCGATGGAAACTCCCCTGCAAACGAACAACGGGTACCAGCAAAAGAAATTATTAAGATCGTCACATCGCCTGCAACTAATGAATTAGAAATAATTCCCGTTCCAGTTGAAGACCTCAAGGCAATTCAAGGCATCTTTGGCATCGATACTTTCTTTGCTATAGAAACGATTCCCTATCAAGATGGGGTAATCTTGAAAGGCAATCTCCGGGGAGACCCAGAACAAGTACACTCGCGTTTGACGGCAAGTTTGCAAGAAAGATTGAACGATCGCTACCGCCTGTTTTTAGTAGAAAATCAGGACGAGAAGCCGGTAGTTATTATCTTGCCCAGCACAAACGACCCGCAGCCCACTACCCTATCTCAAAAAATCCTCGCAGTCGTACTGCTACTAGCAACAATTGCTACCAGTTTGGAAACAGCCGGTTTGCTGCTGAGTTTCGATTTCTTTAACTCGCCTGGTAGATATCCAGAAGTGCTGCCAATTGCGGCGGGAATTTGGGCGGTTTTAGGTTCAGGCGAAATTGCTCGCCGAGTGCTGGCAAATCAGTACAAGGTTGGCTTGAGTTGGCCGTTTTTTATACCAACTTTTCAGATAGGTTCTTTTGGGGCGATCGAGCGTTTTGAGTCGCTGCTTCCCAACCGTAAAGTTTTGTTTGACATTGCTTTTGCTGGGTCAGCCGCTGGGGGAATAATTTCTCTGCTCATGCTGGTAACGGGTTTGCTGCTTTCTCACCCCGGCAGTTTGTTTCAAATTCCCGCAGAGTATTTCAAGGGCTCGGTTTTGGTGGGAACTTTGGCAAAAGTGGTTTTGGGTGCGGCGTTGCAGCAACAGATTGTTGACGTTCACCCGCTGGTAGTTATTGGTTGGTTGGGCTTGGTAATCACGGCGATTAATTTGATGCCTGCGGGACAGTTGGACGGAGGTAGAATTGTGCAAGCAATCTACGGCCGGAAAATTGCCAGTCGCGCTACTTTGGCGACGTTTGTGGTGCTGGCGATCGCTTCTTTAGTTAATCCTTTGGCTTTGTATTGGGCGATCGTGATTCTGATTTTACAGCGGAATCTGGAGCGGCCGAGCCTTAACGAGCTGACTGAACCTGACGACGCTCGCGCAGCTTTGGGTTTGTTGGCTTTGTTCTTAATGATTTCTGTACTTTTGCCCTTGACTCCCGCTTTAGCTGGGCGTTTAGGAATTGGCAACTAATCATCTGACCATTGGTGGGCTGGGTGCGCTTGGGCGCACCCCAGATATTTATGAATTAACCCAATAGAAAAGCTCGGAATTTGTTTAAACTTAATTTAGCAAGTAAAAATCACGGATATGAGCATCTAGGCTAAAGTTATGGCTAATCAACTTCCTCCTGTATTGGTAACTTTTGATGCGGATGTTTTGATGGCTGGCAGAACCCAAGTTTGGCAAGAATATGCCAAGGTGGGAAGTTGCTATCTCCCGGAAGTAGTGTATGACGAAATAGATTATCTGACAGGGAAAGCGGTAGAAAAAGCTCAAGAGCAAGTGGCCAGAGAGTTTATGCGCTTTTTTGCAGATAGTGGCTGGATTGTGACTGATGCTCAAGAAACGCATCGGGGCCTAGAACCCTCGATGAAAAATCAAAGCGCACAAGCAATGCTAGTAGTAGCTACAGCTCAGTGCGTTTACGGTCTGGCTCAGGAACATCCCGACGCACTGGTGGTGTTTGTGTCCAACAGTCAGCCTCTGCTGAAGCGGATAGCTTCTGTGGGGGCTGCGAATCTTTGCGGCATTACTGCGGCGATGCTGTTAAATTGGGCGAGGAAAGCGGAACGCCCGCCGGCTGCGACTCAGCAATTGCAAAGTTTGATGCGAACTTTAGCCGATCGCCAATCAACTCAGCGCTCTAACAGTAGAATACAGAATGCTGGTGTTGGCAAAACCGGGACATCTGTTAGCAAGTTCACGATGCGTGGCGCTTCTGATTTGGACTCGCCCAGTAGTTCTACTAAAACTAATCAAACGGGTTTGAGTGGGAGCCCCCGTAAGAGTTCGCGCACCAATGCCAAAAAGCCGGTGCCCAGTCGCGAGGAACGGAAAGATTACGAGCCGGCTGTATATCGGATCAAACACATTACGCCTCCGAAAAAAAGGGATGGCGGTTTTCTGTCTGGTGCGTTCAATTTTTTGGGAGCGTTATTTTTCTTGACGGTAGCGGTGGGTATTTTGTGGCGAGTGTTGGATGCTCGGGGTTTTAGAAAGACTTTTGTACCGGCTCTACCGCAGCCTGTGCAACAATTTGTCAAGTCGATCGACCCTAAATGATATATCGGTCTGAAAATTCCGCTTTCTAGCTTCAATAAGGACTATCACCATCGACAGCAAGTAGCAAAAGTCTGTGATAGCCTTAATCTGTAATTGCCAGCCCGGTTAATTGGTAACTATTCACAGATTGAGAACACATCAAAATAAGCGAGAAAGCATTAGCGGAATTAGATTTTACATCTTTGGGCGATCGCAAATTTTTTCCTTCTCCTGTCTAATTTATTAATTTTTATCATTTATAAGGTTTGATCGTTCGGACTTCAGTCCGCATCAAAAATCAAAGGACTGAAGTCCCATGGCAAACGCATCTAATACCAATTTAAAAAATCCTTGCTGCAACACTCTTAGTTGACTTTGTTTACTCAAGTATTGTCGCGCTTTGTGTCGCTGTCAGATTTTCTGTATTTTTTTTGTACGATCGATGAATCCACACCCTACCAATATTGTTGCATTAATTTTTCAAATTGGCATGAATTCTGTAAGCATTACCTAGCAAGGGTTTCAGCATTTGGGAACACAAATGCACAATAGCCCAAACCTTTGTCTAGCAAGCATCCTAAAAATAAGATGCGTTTGTTCTGAGAAGTCCGAACCCTCAAACCTATTTTATAGGGGTTGTTCGAGCAATAATCCGGACAGTTTTTTTGGGGTGGTGGCTGAAACTGGCATTCTACCGTTAAGATTTCAGCGTCTGAAGAAGCTGAAACCCTTATTATACCGTTCGCGATAAAAAAATGTCCGGACTATTGTTCAAGCCGACATAATATTAATTAAGATTTCACTATTTGCGCCGAATTTAAAAATGCTGAACTGGAACGAAATAATTAGTGGATTAGCCTTAGCTATTGCGGGTTTTATTTATGCTGTATTCTTTTTTGTAGTTCTTCCCTTCAGACAGTACGATTATGCGGCACCGATTTGGGCGATAGGAATTGCGATCGGCCTTACAGTAGGAATGAATTGGCTACTATCTGAATCCTTGCTGAGTGGGTGGATTTGGGTAGCTGCATTATTTGGTTTTCAGATACCCCTGATGCTTTTTTGTAGCGAGTTTCTGGGAGATGGACTCTTGCTGCCGAGTCTGTTATTTTTCGGAACAATGGTAGTAGGAGTTACGAGCGTTTATACCAATTTTTCACAACCAAAAACACTGTTGATTGTGAGTTTCTGTACAGTATTTTTCCTAACTTTAATGTACATATCTTTCATTGGTGGCTATGTGCTCAGAGGCAAAAATCCGTTTCATGGTTCTTCAAAGCAAATGCTGCCGCTGTTGAATCAGAAGGTAGAAATTCACACTGACGATCCCAAACAATTGCAATTCAATGGTAAAACAGGCGAACTCACTCAGATCGATCGCTATGAAGTGACAGTCAGGCTAGATGATGATAAAGTATTCTGGCCTTATGTCCAACTTTGGTGGGAAGATGTCAAGCCTGCTAACTAACAGAAATCCTCAGAGTTATCAACCCTCAATAACTTTCTCCCCTTGTCTTCTCTGTGCGCCCTCAGCCCCATCTGCGGTTTATTTCGAGCCCCGAATTCTGTCAAGCAATTTTAATAAACCCGCACTGACTAAGCCTCCTGCAATTCCCAAAAGCAGACTCAACACGAGAACTTGACTGGCCGACATCGGATTTTCCGGGCTAGCGGGGCTTTTGATTTGGCTGGCGTAGATGCTGGCGGCGACTCCGCTGGTGCCAATTCCCACGCCCACTGTACCAATGGTAAAGTTTAAAGTGCGATCGCTCTTAGCCCTCTCAATCTCGATAATCCCCTCAATCGTCTGAATCGCATTTTCCAACAACCGCAAACCCGCACTCAAACTTCTATTATCCGCTTTAACTTGGGTGACATACTTTTCCTCAGCAAAATCGCTGAAACTTGCCATAAATTTTAACTCATTTTTGTCATTTCCCATTCTTTCCGCTATAGTTTCTAGCCGTTTATTATAGTTATTTAGATTAGTTTTAATTGTATTTTCTTGTTCTTCCAATCGACTAATATAATTAGCATAAATCGAGAAAATTGTCAAGCAATAAACAAGATTTTTCTGCAATTGTTTCAAGTCAACTTTAGCAGCATTGACTTGTTCTGGCAGTTGGCTGACAATTTCTTGAATCTTCCGCGAAGCATCCTTGAGATCCGACTTAAGTTGGCGGCTTTGTTGATAAGCCCAAATCACTTTATTGCGGTATCCAAATAATCGGAGGAACTGCGGATAAAGTTTAGTCATTTTTTGGCGAGTAGTGGGAATTGATGCCTCGCCACTGTTAGAAAACAAGCAAATTAACACATGATAATTTTGGCTGATATTGCCTCTATCTCCCGGAGGTAGCCACAATTCATAAAAATTTGCCCCTAAAAATTGCCCTGATGCTTTTAAATCCCGATCCCATTTAGCATTCGGGACTAACTCAAGTTTGTTGTAGCAATCTTTGGCAGTTTTTAAAGCATCTTGGCCGCTAGTCAATTCACCCCAAACTAGCCAACTTTGACCGATAGTAGCAGGTTGATTGAAGCGCGAGATGATTGTTGATTTGAGCCCTTCTAAACAATCGATTTCTTTGGGTGCAAATTTCTTATCGCTGTCGGGTTCTATTTTGCCGGATAAGTCAAACTGCACCGCATAAGTATCGCCGAATTTGACAGGATAAGCATAGCCATCGAGGGGAGATTCAAATGCTGCTACTTTTTTGTTGCCGAGTAAATCGATGTAATCACCGATTTCGGTTTCAGCTTGTTCGATTTGTGCTTGCTGTGGCTGCGAGAGTTTGTCGCCATAGATTTTTTGCCAAAACTGCTGGCGGTTTTGGCTGATTTTGTCTTCACTTTGTCCGATACCGTCGGCTAAATCGTAGACAAACAAATCGACGGTAGGGTAAATCAGCCAATTTTCGTTAGTCATGGGTGAAACTGTCTGCTATTGACGATAAAATTGTATCGCGACTTGCTTGCACTGAATCCCCAGCTTGCAAGATTTTTCCGAGAATTTTTTTTAACCCTCGCGGCTTAGCTTTAGTATCAATTTCATTGATAATTTTTCGCAAACTTGGCAAATCGCTGATATCGCTGGCGACGTTACTAATTTCGGGGTTAGTAGTGTTTTATTTTTCAGATTCACTATCCGGCAAAACATCTAATCCTTTGCTACGTTCATTGCTATGATACATCAACCAATTATGAGTCTCTTCATAAGCAGCTAGCAGAGGGGGATGCAATTCGGCAAGTCTTTCGATATCGATAATTGTGAAAGCTTCATCAATTTTATTAAACTCTAATTGAACTGGTGCGGGTAGCGGTTCTGTTTGTTGGAGTACCGCGCCAATGAAAGCTGTAAAAATATCGTCATTATTATTTTTCATCATAATCCCGTTAGAGTGAAGGCTGCCCAGTAATACGGATGTTGATAAGGTTGGTCTGATTCCATTTTAGCCAAGTTTTGCTGATTGCTTTTAAAGAATCGGCGCAGGCTAACTTCAGCTACAGAAAGTTCGCTGCTGTTTTCGGAAATCTTGTCAATTTCCCGCTGATACCAAGCGGCTAAATCTTCGCGGGTGGCTGATTGCAGCCATTTTTGAGAATTTGCTAAGGCGACGGGTAGCGAATCGCCCTCTTCTCGCCACCGTCGGTAAAAGTCTATCATTAATAACGTACTCGCCCCGGATTGGACTGGCCACAGGGTACTGACGACAAAGCCAACTCCCGCCCGCATAAAACCGCTAGTCAATCCTACATATTCGGCGAGAATTGTTTGCTTGTCTGTGACTGCGGTTTCGCAGGCGGAAAGGCAGATTAATTTGTAGTTACTGAGGTTGAGTTGGATGATTTCTTTGACTGTTAATCGGTGAGTATCGCTTAAGTATAAAGTTGATTGTTGAGGATTGTCAAAATCATAGCTACCGTGTCCGGTAAAGTGAAAAATGTTGTGGGGCTGTGGCAATAATTTGGTGACTTCATCGAGGGTAGCTGCATTTTCTCCCCGTCGGGTAGAGTTGGCAAACATTCGGCAAATAATTTCGGATTCTATCTCGGCGGCTGGTAAAGGAAGCAATTCTTTTCGTTTGCCGTTTTCATCAATGATTATACTGTTGGGATTTTCGATACTGAGGATAGAATTCACTTCCCCTTCTTCAACCCGCGGAGGCGGGTTTTGTCTGTGTAGCCGCGAATTCCATTCGCCGACTGTATTTGGTGTATTTGCTGTATTTGCCGCAGTTGGAGGATTCAACCGATGTTTCAAATTCAACCCAAATTGAGCGCTAGGCAAATAACTAACCACAAAATCCCGACTAAACAAAGCATGAATCGGGAAGCGGTGCAAGTCCCGATGCGGAATCAAAATTAACTGGGTAATTCCCTCTAATTGCTGTTCAATCGCATCAATTTTCAGGATTGCATTGAGTCGGGCAAATTTACTTGCCATTCCCCCACGCCAAGGATGATTTACTTGACTTGTTTTCTCCTTAGATTGATAGTCGGTGTATTGTTGATTCCACTCCTTCACCCATTTTTCAAGTTCATCGGGAAAATCGCTGAAACAGGTTTCGGGAGACAACAAGCCATCGGATTTAATGATGAATGTTGTCAGGGATGCGTCGCTGAGATGCCAGTAAATCGCGGCTGTTGTCGGATTGAGGAGTTGCTGAATTTGGGCGTGAGTGACTGTCTCTTCTGTTTCGTAATCGGGAATTGGCAAGGCATCCACCAGCCAAGATAAGCAGACATTTTTATCGGTTTCTGCTGTGGCTAAGGCTTCGGCAAACTGCCCAGATTGCATGAATATATTTACGGTTAATTGTTCAAAGCTAACTAATTTGTCGGTGAGTTGCTGTTGGGTGAGTTGGGAATAGTTTTGCTGTTTCAGTAAGCGTTGCAATAAATCGGTGGCATCTCGTCGTAATTTATTTGCTTCATCAGTTTGCTTTAAGCTGACTAAGGTTTTGATTAATTTCTGCAATACTTGTAGATGCAGTTTTAGGAAAGTATCTGGTGTTAGAGTTTTGAGGGATTCTTGGTAGTTGGTGGTGGCTTTATTCCAATAGGTGTTGGGAGAAGTGAGTTTTCCGCGACTATAATGAGCATCTCCTAGTGCTTGATGCAGTTCTCCATATCCTTCGGGGTGGGTATTTTGTTGGCAATACTCTAAGCCTGTTTTTAATGTTAATATTTGACCTTCATAGCCGCGCTGTGTCAGGTTGTGAGTTATGAGAGTTCTGGTTACTGGTGGAGATTTAGGGAATTGTCCCTGTAAGATTTCATAAACTAGCAGCCTATGTTTAGGTGCATTTTCGACTGCTATACTCCGATTTTTCCAGGCTGCGTGGTCATCTGGTTTGATTTCTAAAGCTTTGTCACAGGATGCGATCGCCTCTTCTAACTTTCCTAAATGATACAGTACACCGCTCCGATCGAACCAGGCTTCCTCTTTATCTAGTTTAATTTCTAAGGCTTTGTCGTAGGATGCGATCGCCTCTTCTAACCTTCCTAACTTACGCAGTGCAAGGCCCCGATTGAACCATGCGTTGTGCTCATCTGGTTTAATTTCTAAAGCTTTGTCCCAGGATGCGATGGCATCTTCTAACTTTCCGAAATTATCCAGTGCAATGCCCATATTGTACCAGGCTTTGTCAAAATCTGGTTTGATTTCTAAAGCTTTGTCGAAGGATGCGATCGCCTCTTCATATTTGTTGAAATTGTCACAAAGAATACAGCCCCGATTAATCCAGGCTTGGTAAAAATCTGGTTTGAATTCTAAAGCTTTTTCGTAGGATGCGATCGCCTGTTCAAACAAGCCTAAATCATTTTGTTCTTTCCCTCGCTTATACCAAACCTCAGCCTCCAGCCCCCGCGCCAATTCCTGAAGCGATGACACCGCATCCGCAGACGCTGTACTCCCCTGCGCGCCCTCCAACAATCGAGATCCAAACCTCGGCAACCAAGCCGCCAAATCACCATTTTTAATTTGTTTTGCGATTAAGAATTCCGCAACATCGCCTCTTCCCCAGCCCTGATTCACCCATTCTAGAAGTTTCATCAACTTCGCCTCGTATTCCGCATCAGTCAAAGTTGGAAGAACCCCCCTCAGTCCCCCCTTGCTAAGGGGGGAAGCAAGATTTGTTCCCTCTTTCCCCCCCGCTGTTGCTAAGGGGGGAAGCAAGATTTTCTTTCTTGTCCCCCCCCTTACCAAGGGGGGGGGCCAGGGGGGGTTAAAATACTGAGTATAAGCGCACAAAATCCGCTGAATTAATTGTTTGAGGAAGCGCCAGATTTTATCTAACATTGGTGAGATGGTGAGGCGGTTGGTTTTTGTTATTGTAGCAATAATTGTGGGGATTCGCGATCGCCTTGAGCACCCGGCGGTTGAAACCGCGTCTACACAAACAATGTCCGCCTCCGCGGACTAAGAGATCAGTCATTGTAGGGTGCGTCGCCCTAGAAAATCTCTGAATTAGAGCGATAATCTCATAGCGACGCACCTTTGCTATTCAAGGGCTTCTGGAAATAAACCTAATACTTGTTTTTACCGGATATAGACATGAGGTGCGTCGCTATGAGATTTTTCATCTTTTTTTGAGATTGTTGATGGCGACACACCCTACAAGTATTATGGTAAGTGGCTCGCGCCGGACACGGTAATGCAGTTTCCATACAAATATTATCAATTCAATGCGGGGGCTGCGCCTTCTACTGGCCTCACAATTGCGGGTTTATTAGTAGATTTTGGCTGAAAAAGTGCCTTCAGTGCCTTATCGAGATTCTCCGCCATCACAATTCTATTTTCGTAGGCAACAATCACTCTAATTAAAGTTGGCAAACTATTGCGTTCAGCCTCCAAATAAAGAGGTTCCACGTACAGCAAAGATTGTTCGATCGGAATTACTAATAAATTGCCTTGAATCGCCTTTGAACCCTGCCGATTCCACAGAGATATTTGTTCGGAAATCACCGGATCTTGGTTAATCAAAGCTTCTATCTGTTCCGGGCCGTAAACTAATCGCTGTTTGGGGAATTGATACAATAGCAATTTACCATAATCATCGTCATCCGATCGCCCTGCAATCCAAGCAATTAAATTATTACGACTGACTGGCGTAAATGGCAATAGCAAAATAAACTCTTCTGATGTTTCTGTCGGTAGTTTTGTAATCAAATAATACGGTTCTACGGGCTGCTGTTTGCCACCATAAATCTCATTAGGAACGCGCCACAAATCCTCCCGATTGTAAAATACCTGCGGATCTTCCATGTGATAAGTTAACAACCGTTCCGATTGAATGCTCAACAAATCTACGGGATATCTAATATGTTTGCGGAGTGCCGGAGGCATTTTGTCCAGGGGTTTGAAGAGTCCGGGAAAGATAGCCATCCAACTCTTAATAATCGGATCGGAAGGATTGCTAACGTAGAAGTTGACAGAGCCGTTGTAGGCGTCAATGACGACTTTTACCGGGTTGCGGATGTAGTTAAATTCATTGCTTCCTGGATCTGAATAAGGGTAGCGATCGCTCGCTGTATAGCCATCGATAATCCAGTAAAGATAGTTGGGAGATTTATCGTTTACCGAGGGTGAAGGTTTAATCTTGTTGCCAATTTTATCCGGTTTTTTTTCGATTTCGCCTTTGCTGAGATTGGCGTTTGCTACTACCAAATACGGGTCGGAATCGTAGCGCAAAAAAGGAGCGATCGCCCGGACTCTTTTGTTAATATTGCGGCGATAAAGTAACTTAGTTTCTGGTGTGAAATTGCGGGTTAGCGCCATTTGCCAATTTTTGAGATAACTCGCAAACAGCAAGCGCTTCCATAGAGAGTCGATCGCAATTCCGCCCGTACCGCTGTAGGTATTGTAAACATTGTCTTGGCCGCTGGGATAGTCGAATTCCTTGACTTTTGTCGGTGCGATGGCGTCTGTATCGGTGACTTCGCCGTAGTAAATGCGCGGATAGCCGATCGGGATACTGGCCCGAATGCTATCTTTAGTGACATCTAAAACAGTATCTCCTGTCTGGGCTGTCACCCCAATATCCTTGACAAAATAATCGGGTAAACCGCCGGCACCGACTGTGTTTACGGGAGATAGAGTAAAGCCGTAACCGTGAGTGTACACGAGGTGTTCGTTTACCCAAGTTTGAGCTTCCGGCGCCACCGCTGTGTAATCTAATTCCCGCGCCGCCAGAATTACTTGCTGGCTTTCCACATCTCCCTTTTTTGCTGTGGCGTTTTTGATTGTATAGCGATCGATATCAGCATCAGGAAATGTATAATAAGGTCGAATTTGCTGTAACTGTCGGTTGGCTTGCAGCAGTGGCTGTTTGTCCCACAGCCGGATGTTGCTAATAGTAAGTTGATTTTTTTCTAAGTCTTGATATGTAAGTTTTCCGCCTGGATCGAAGGTTTTGATTTCAATTTTCTTGAGGTCAAAAGCTTGTTGAGTAAAGGCAATGCTGCGCTGGATGTAGGGCTGTTCGCGGGCTAGTTCGTTGGGTTTGACTGCGAGTTGCTGCACGATTTGTGGTAGCAGCAAACCTAGACAAAAACTTACAGTCAAAAATGCTAAGATGATTTTTTTAAAGTTATTATTGTTGATGTTTAATTGGAAAACAGGCCAAAGCATGAAAAGTGCGATCGCCCCAGCCACCACACTCAAAAAGCCATAGACGGGAAGCCGCACTGTCACGTCAGCGTAACCAGCCCCGTAGGTAACGTCTCCGCGCGAGTACAGCAAGGTGTAACAGCCCAGCCAGTACCGGAGCGAGATGGCTACCATGCAAGCTGCTCCCAAGCCGTACAAGTGCCGCTGTTGCGATCGCGAAAACCCCAAAAATATCCCTTGACTCAGGCTGTTTCCAGACAGCAAATAGGTTAAAGTGCAAGATACTAAACCGTACACAGATACAACAGTCAGCCCGAAACTTAGTAATTCTAAGATGGGCAAGATAAATACATAAAAGCTAATATCTTGATTAAAAATCGGGTCGGTGATGTTAAAATTAGTAGGGTGGAAATAGTGTAAAAGTTTAGTCCAGCGACTAGCGGCAATTATCCCGATCGCCAAACTGAGCAAAAGAGCGATCGCCCGCAACCAAAAATCCGGCTTAATTGCTACAGCGAACATCATCCCCAGCAGCAAGCCCAACTGCCACCAATCAGACGATAGCTGCACCACGCCAACCTGGATTGACTTAAATCCGAAGTGAATTGGCGGCGCAGACAAACCCCCGACTATCCTAAAATCGCCGATGCTACCGGTGGCTAAGAGCCCGCAGTGAATTACTGTTAAACTGGCGATCGCACTTAATCCAAATATCGCCAACAACAGCCAGGGAAACGCAATTTGAGATTTAGCAGCAGGTGATTGATGATTTTTCTTCGTGTTTTTGCCACTTGCGGGCGCGATTAACTGCCTAAAAACAGGTGATTTAATGTTTTCGGTGGGAAGTTGCAGGCGGCGGGCTAGGGCTAAATTTCCGAAGAAGAAGGCGGAAGATACCAAAAGTGCGATCGCGCCCAGCAACCCTTGAGTTTTCAGTTTTAACAGCAAAACCTGAAGATATCCAACTTCCTCAAACCACAGCATTTCTGCCGCAATCCGGGAGGAAAACTCAAAAACTAACCACAGCCCTACAAGCAATAGAATTAATTGATGAATTCGCTTAATAGTCATTAGTTGTTAGTTGTTAGTTGTTAGTTGTTAGTTGTTAGTTGTTAGTTGTTAGTTGTTAGTTGTTAGTTGTTAGTTGTTAGTTGTTAAACTGGTTCCCAGGCTCTGCCAGGGAACCGATATCGAGAGGCTCTGCCTCATCCAAAAATGGAGGCAGAACCTCCGAATCTGCGTTACCAAGCTCCAGCCTGGTAACAAGTAATATTTTTTGCGGTTACATCTCACATCTTGCCGCATTCTCAATAACAGGCAAGATGCCTGTTCCACAAAAAATAAATTTTCTTGTGGGATGGGCATCCTGCCCGTCCGTGAAAGGCTAGTTAAGAATGGTGCAAGATATCAGTTACATCGGAATTATACAGTGCTGTCCCCGCTCGCGCGACTCGCCAGCAGGGACAGCAATGCACAAAATGATCGTTCCAATGCAAACAGAAAGGATATAAAACCCTAAATTTGAGTTAAGAAACCCCATTACTTAATGAGCAAATGGGTAAGTCCTAATTACATTAAAAGCTGATGCAAAACATCACCAATGACAACTGTCAACTGTCAACTGTCAACTGTCAACTGTCAACTGTCAACTGTACTGCTGATTTACATCAACATCCAAATTAAACAGAGTTTGCAAAGTGTGCATCGCTTGTCGGCGCGCCTCAATATCCTGCTGCGCCCGCAACTGCACCATCGGATCGTGCAAAATCTTATTCACAATCCCTCTTGTTAAAGATTCAATCACATCTTGATGTTTCTCCGAAAACTCGGAACCCAGACGCGATAAAGCTTTTTCTAACTCTTGTTCTCGAATTAATTCGATCTTATCCCGCAAACAGCTAATGGTAGGAACAGTTTCTAGACTGCGCCACCAGACATCAAAAGCCTCGACTTCCTGTTCCAGCAAGCCCTCAGCTTCCATTGCCATTTTGCGGCGGCTTTCGTGATTTTGAGCTACCACTGCTTTCAAATCGTCCACATTAAACGACTTGACGTTATCCAATTCCTTAGCATCCGAGTCAACGTTGCGCGGCACAGAAATGTCCACCAACATCAAAGGGCGATCGGGTTTTAAGACAGCTTCTAATTTAGCTTTATTTAACAGCGGATCTGTAGCGGCTGTACTGGTAAACACCAAGTCAGAATCCCCAATTACCTGCATCATGTCCGAGAGCAAATGCAAGTGCAGTGTAGCATCTTTAAACAAACCGGCCAATTCCTCAGCGCCTCGCATCGATCGATTGACGATCGCAATATGACTCGCTCCTTTCGACAGCAAATGCTGCACCAACAAGCGCGACATCTTCCCAGCACCGATAATTGCAATCCGGCTAGTTGCTAAATGCTGACCTTTTAATTGAGCTAATTCCGCCGCCGCCGAAGAAATCGAAACCGCACCAGTACCAATGCTAGTTTCTGTGCGAACACGTTTCCCGGCTGTCAAAGCTTGCTTAAACAAACGTTCTAAAATTCTGCCAACACCTTTGTACTGCTGGGCGAGTTTGTGAGTTTGTTTCACCTGAGCCAAAATTTGTCCTTCTCCGAGCACCAAACTGTCGAGGCCCGCAGACACTCGCATCAAGTGCATCACCGCATCTTCGTGCAGCAAAATGAACAGGTGAGGGCGCAAAGACTGCAAAGGAAGTTTACTGCATTCCGAAAGGAACTGCATCACTTCTCGCACTCCCGGCTCTGACTCTGTGGTAACGATATAAATTTCTAAACGGTTGCAAGTGCTGAGGATTGCAACTTCTTGAATGTGGGGGTAGCCGCGCAATTGGGCGATCGCCGCTTCAATCTTTTGTTCTGGAATGCTGAGTTTTTCCCGAACTTCAACCGGCGCTGTTTTGTGGCTGAGACCTACGACTGCAATATTCATATCTGTCATTTGTCACTATTTATTTCTTAGTTATCTACAGTCACCTGTGATTAACTCTTAGTTTATCGCTAATTGTTAATCACTGGTGACTGTCAACGGTTAATAGTCAAAAATTAACATTTAAAATTTAACTGTTAACCGCTAACTAATGATTATTTCAATTGCAGAGATTTAGGCTGGTCAAACATATGGATTGTATCCACAAACCGAGCAGTCTTCGACTGAGAAGAAATAATCAAACTTTCAGTACGAGCGCCGCCACCAAAGAAGCGAACTCCTTCCATCAGCGTTCCGGGAGTAATTCCGCAAGCCGCAAACAGAACTGTTTCTCCAGATGCCAATTCTTCAGCATTGTAGATCTTGTCTGGATCTGTGATGCCCATTGATGTAAGTCGAGCGATATTGCTCTCTTTACTTTCACCGATCAAACCAGTTTTTACAACAGCCGGATCGTAAATTAACTGTCCTTGGAAGTGACCGCCCAAACAGCGCATGGCTGCTGCGGAAATCACACCTTCAGGTGCAGCACCAATACCCATCAGGGCGTGGATGTTGGAACCAGAAAACGCACAAGAAATCGCAGCAGAAACGTCGCCGTCGCTGATCAGTCGAACTCTTGCACCAGCTTGGCGAATTTCATTAATTAAATCTTTGTGACGAGGGCGATCCATCACCACAACCACCAAATCTTCAACACTACGGCCGAGACAATCAGAGATAATTTTGAGGTTTTCGGTTGGTGTCTTGCGAATATCTACATGATTTCTGGCAGCCGCAGGAGCAGCCAATTTGTTCATGTAGAAATCGGGAGCAGCAAACAAACCGCCTTTTTCAGAGATTGCCAAAACAGCCATCGAACCGTTTTGACCGTAAGCAACCAGGTTAGTACCTTCGCAAGGGTCAACAGCGATATCAATTTCGATCAATTCATCTATGTTGCAGACATCTTTAGCATCTTCACGAGTACAAATACCCACTTGTTCGCCGATGTAAAGCATGGGTGCGTCATCGCGTTCGCCTTCACCGATCACGATGCGGCCGCGCATATGAATTTTGTTCATCCGCTCGCGCATTGCTTCTACAGCCACTCTGTCGGCTTCATCTTTCTCGCCTTTGCCCATCAATCGAGCGGAGGCGATGGCTGCCTGCTCAACTACTTCGATAATCTCTAAACCGATTGCATTATCCACGAACTATATACTCCCAACTAAGTCTTGCGTGCCTTGTGCTTTTTGCACTCCCAGCCATCAAGTTTATCAGAGGCGGGGATCTGTGCGAGCGCAAGCAGTTGGTTTGTTTGTGTTAACTTTTACTTCTTTGAGACTGGGGCTGATAAATTGGGCAAAATAAGCTGAAGGCTCGATCGCCCGAATGCTTGACTCTTGCGATGGCGATCGTCCTACACAGGCGGGCCCGATTGTCCAAGAGCGGACTCTCGGAGGCGGAGGCGAGCCCAGGCGTAAGTTGCGATAGTCATGGTAAATCGGGCGTCCCACAATCGCGATACACTCTAAGTGTATGAGCTGGGAGCAAGAAAAAATGATGATGAAAGCCCAAGATATTATGACAAAGGAAGTTGTCACCATTCGTGGTTCGGCAACGGTAGCTGAAGCAGTGGCGATGATGAACGAACTGTGTCTGCGCGCGCTAATTGTGGAACGCCGCCACGAACAAGACGCCTATGGCATAGTCACAGAAACGGATATTGTTTACAAAGTAACAGCCTACGGAGTAGACCCGCAAAAAGTCCGCGTCTTCGAGATTATGACCAAACCGTGCATCACGGTGAATCCCGACTTGGGCGTGGAATATGTGGCGAGGTTGTTCGCCAATACCCGCATCCGTCGAGCTCCGGTGATTAAGGACAAACTGCTGGGCATTATTTCGGTAACGGATATTTTGACAAAAAGTGATTTTGTTGAGAAGCCGAAGAGTGTTGTCTTTGAGGATGAAATTCAAAAGGCGATCGCCGATGCTAGAACAGTCTGTTCAGAGAAAGGTGCTACTTCTAAACAGTGCGCGGTAGCTTGGGACATCGTAGAGGAAATGCAGGCTGAGGCCGCTCACCAGCGATCGATCAAGCTTGAAAAAACGGCTTTTGATGAGTATTGCGAAGAGAATCCCGACGCGGCCGAAGCCCGGATGTACGACAGTTAATTTAGTCAGTTGACAGTTGACAGTTGACAGTTGACAGTTGACAGTTGACAGAAGGTAGAAAGCTGAATTTTTAATTATGCCTTCTACCATCTGCTTTCAAATACTAACGATCTCGCTGGTAAGCTTTAAAGTTTGTTTTGAAAGAGTTCAATAACCTGTTGCCACGCATCAGCAGCAGCTTCTCTGTATCCTATTATATTAGGATGGTGTGCTAAAAACGGGTACTTATCTACGAACAATCCACCAAAGAATCCATGTCCTGCATCGTATCGAAATACACGATGATTGATTTGATGTTTCTGTAATTCTGCCTCAATTTTTTGGTTTTCTTCCTGTGAAACCAATGTATCCTTCGTACCAAAAAATGTATAAATCGTGCCTTTGATTGCCGATGTGCGATCGATAGTTGGAGTATATTCTCCATAGCTAGAAGTTGTAATCCCCCCGCCATAAAACGAAGCAGTTGCTTTGATATCCTGTAAGGTTGCAGCCATATAAGCAATATGACCACCAAAGCAAAAACCAATGCAGCCAATAGAATCAGCTTTAACGTTGGGTAATGTGTTTAGATAGGCAATAGTTGCTTGAATATCGCTGAATATTTCCCAATATTTGACTTGTTGATAGTATTGCAACCCCAATTGGTAAGCTTCTGGACTATAACCAATATCTGGTTCGCTAAACCCAAATTCAAAACCGGGTGCAATACGTTGATACATCGCAGGTGCAATTGCTATATATCCTTGTCGTGCTATCAATTCGGTAATATCCCGAATATTTTCATTAACACCAAAGATTTCGTGAAACACAATAACCGCAGCAAAAATTCCCTTTTCTACTGGTTGGGCTAAGTAAGCATCGATTTGTAAGTTGTTGTTAAGGATTTTGACTGTTGTGGTATTAATTTCGCTATTTTTCATTTGCTTTTTCCAGCTTCGAGCGTTCAGTTTTCTAATCATGCTCATAGCTTAGAAAATTGGCGATTCTGAATTCTAGAAAAAAATTGCGGGATTTTGGTAGATTATTGCGATCGCCCTGACTGAAATTGTTTAGGTGTCATCCCCAGCAGGTGCTTGAAACATCGAGTCAAGTGACTTTGATCGCAAAATCCGACTCGGAAAGCAATCTCTGCGATGCTCAGTTTGCTCTCTTGCAACAGATACTTGGCTTTGTCGATGCGGCGCTGCAAGATATACTGGTGAGGTGTTATGCCCATGCTTTGCTTGAACAGACGTAAAAAGTGATAAGGGCTGATTTGGGCGATCGCAGCAAGTTCAATTAGTTTTATCTCTTGATGAAGATGTTCGTTAATATATTCCCTCACCTGTTGCAGTTTGGGTTTAGATAATCCATCCGTATAGCTAGAAAGCCGAGGTTGTGTGGTGCAGTAATTCCGCAACAGGTGAATCGCTAATGCGGTTTTAAGACTATCAATCAGCAAATAACCGCCGATTTGTCCAAATTCTAATTCTTGTCTTAAAGCACCGAATATCCCTTGAATCAGGATATCTTGTTCTTCCATGTAATGAGGAATGAGTTCAATGCGATCGCAATTTACCAAATCTTGACCCACTTGTTCCAGGAGTGTAGGGGCGATCGCCAAAATGGTAAACTCAGATAACCTATTCCAATTACAGCGCTGGGAAATACCCGCCGGAATCACCGCAATGTCTCCCTGATTCCGCGCTTCTGTTTTCAGCTTACCATCCAACCATCGTTCTCCCGATCGCTCTCCCGATACATCAAAAGCAGGACAATGAGCAATCACGTGCCATGTACCTTGATGTTCGGGCGTGTCAAACTGCGGCTGTTGATGGTGTTCGTAATAGATTTTATCCCATCCCGAACTTGTCAGAACAGCG
Source organism: Microcoleus sp. PH2017_08_TRC_O_A (assembly GCF_020738665.1). Classification (NCBI taxonomy): domain Bacteria; kingdom Bacillati; phylum Cyanobacteriota; class Cyanophyceae; order Oscillatoriales; family Microcoleaceae; genus Microcoleus; species Microcoleus sp. PH2017_08_TRC_O_A. Next base: position 172,537 of record NZ_JAEQCE010000001.1, on the reverse strand, counting down.
GGCTGAGGCAACAAAAAATCTGTTGCCTTTTCTTGGCTGAAATCAATCAGCTTTACCTCTGCTTCTGATGTTCTCATCTTTTATCGTTAGCGCACTGGTAGTCAGAAACCGGGTTTTTACGAGAATACTTGATGACAGTGGAGAAACTCGAAAAAACCCGGTTTCTTTAGTCGGATCCGAAAAATCTTAACTGTTTGGTTCAATCATACAAAACACGTTCAACTTATTTCCATCAAGATCCCGGAAATATCCCGCATAAAACCCCGGCAAAGCGTCTCTCGGCCCTGCTGCTCCTTCATCCTGAGCGCCAAGTGCGATCGCCTTGTTATAAACTAAATTGACTTTTTCTGGACTGTCAACTTGAAGTGCGATCATTACGCCATTACCAACAGTTGCTTCGTTGCCATCAAATGGTTTTGTAATAGCAAGTCCTGGCATCTCTGGAGAAACGCTCCATGCGATAAATTGGTCGAATTCCATGAATCGTTGAGCGCCAATTTCAGCAAGCAAAGTATCATAAAAGTTGGCTGCACGTTCAAGATTGTTTGTGCCGATTGTAACGTATCCGATCATATTTTTTGTCCTTTCAGTGATGTTAAGATGAAGAAAAGTCTTTAAGAATATCACAACTGAGTTTAACTGTAATACTCCTCGACTTCTTAGTCTGCGGAGGCGGACTTCCTGTGTGTAGACGCGGTTTCACACCGCCGAGTTATAAGGGGATAGCTTGAATGCACTCAGGACTGTCTTTAGTTGGACTGTTGACGATCGCACTTACGGCATTTGCTATCATTGCTGCTGGATCGTAGGGCTTTAACAGTGGCAAAACTTCCTGAGCCTTGTCAACAGAAGGATCGAGCCATTGTTCCCAATCGCTTGCGGGGAGAATCACCGGCATTCGATCGTGCACGGGTTGCACTGTTTCGTTAGCAGCAGTAGTAATTATACTGCAAGATACAATGTTTTCTGCTTCGGCAGATTCCCAATTTTCCCACAAACCGGCAAACGCAAAAGGTTCGCTGTTTGTCATTGTAAAATAGTAAGGCTGTTTTTTCTTGCCCTGCGGTTGCCATTCGTAGAAGCCGTCAGCGATTATCAAACACCGCCTGTGCTTGATGGCGCTGCGAAAAGCAGGTTTTTCTGCTACTGTTTCCGATCGGGCATTAATCGTATGGCTGGCGATTTTCATATCTTTTGCCCAACTGGGAATCAAACCCCAGCGCATAAATTGAAACTGTCGCTGATTTTTTTCGGGAGAAACTGTGACGGTAGCAATTGATTGACTTGGGGCGATGTTGTATCGCGGTTTGATGTCGGGAATTTCCGAGAGTTTGAAGAATTCGGCGATGATTTTAGCTGGAGTATTTAACGTGAATCTGCCGCACATAATTTATAGTTGGTATTAACAAGAAAGTAGATTGCGATTTACCGTTGGGTGGGGGCGGGTTTTTGAGATTATTCGTATTAGGCCGAGATTGTTGGCGAACCCGCCCCTAGGAGACACTGCTAAATTGTGGAACATTTGCAGACAACCATTCGGCGCGCAACTTGTCAATAGCTAATTCTTTGAATTTAGCTTCTACTTCAATCCAAGGAGCATCATAATAGCAATTGGGCATATCTACAATCAAGTCGCTGTGGCGCGGATCTGCAAAAAATTCTTTGCCATTTGATATGTGGACTAATTGCCATTCAGGAACAGGCCAAGAAGTGCGGGCTGCTGCGAGCATTTCGGCAACGTTTGGATCGTTGTAACTTTCTAAATGTTCGTGAATGACGTGGTGGTGCGCGTCAAAAACCATTGCTACGCCTGTATCGAGACAAACGTCTAACAATTCCGACGAACTGTAGGCGTATTCGTCATTTTCAAAGGTTAAGCGCGATCGAATAGATTCGGGTAAGTCGCGGATGACTGATTTGAGTTGCGAAGTGCGATCGCCCTTACCGCCGTGAATGTTCATCAGTGCCCAGGGCGATCGGGGCTGTTGCAACATATCCATAATTAAAGCATGAGTCGCCAGAATTTTAATGCTGTTTTTCACAACATCCGGCTTGTCGGAACTGAGGACAACAAATTGATCGGGGTGGAACACCAAACGGATATTGAGGTCAATTGCCCGATCGCCAACTCTTCGCAATTCCTCATTCATCGAATCTAAAACTGTTTCCCCCAAATCTATATCTGCAAAAGGGAAGAGTGCAGAAGTCATGCGATACAATTTAATCCCATTGGCGTAGCAGAAATCAAGCGCTTTGTCAAGTCTTTTTAAGTTATCTGCATACAACTCGCGCAATACTTTTTCTTGTTCTATTTCTGTAAGTTGCAACAGCCGCTTCCGCGTGACTGTGCGGAAACGAACTGCATCGGAAGTCGTAATGCAGACCAATCCTAATTCAGGCTGTTTTTGACTTAATAACACTGGGTTAAGTTTGCTCATTTAAAATAATATCTATCTCTAATCTTACTTTAACATAGGTTTGTAGTCAGGACTAAAGTCCTGAATTTGGAGGGACTAAAGTCCCTAATACAAACCTGAATCTAACTACAGTTTCTAGTTTAGACTTAGTTGCTGCGGGCGATCGCCTATCTTAAGTCAGAGATGTGCTTAAGTACATCGCACAGCAGAAAGTGCGTATTACTCTGCCATAGATTCGAGCAGACGACCAACTACAGGGTCAATCTGCCAGTAATCCTTACCATCTTGCTTCTGATTTCCTAAATGCGAGACAAGACTGAGGAGTTCAGCCCATCTGAGAGTCTGCTTGACAACTTCAGGCGGTACATCATCAAGAACCTCAATTAATACCTCAATCGCGACTGCTTCTCCCCATTCAGCTAAAGTTCTCATCACCAGTTTTCTTTGAGGTTCGCAACCGTCAAAACCCATTGAATTAATTAATTTGTCAGATTTATTAAATTGATTCTTCAGTTGGGCCAAGGAATCTTGCCAGCAATGCGGATTAGCTTGAGCAAATTGATAGAATTCTTGCAGGAGGTTTGACCAATTCCCTGTAACTGCCGTAATCTTATTTCTAACTTCTAGTTTGCTCGGCAAATTGGCATCTTCCAACCAATGTCGCAGCGCGGCATCGTGCCAAGGTTTGAGACTTAAAAATCTCAGTTCCTTAAAGGAATCAAAACCTGTCCAATTATGAATAACTAACTGCCAAGCCTTCTGAGGATAGGCGACAAAAACAAGCTGGAGAAATGAGTCCTCTTTTTTCAATCTTTTGATTTTCTTAATTGCCTCATCAACCCAATCCTTACTCCAAGAAGTGGTGGCTGATACAACAACGAGCGTCGTGGTATCTTTCTTGCGACGGTTACTAATTTCTGTCAAACGCTGGCTGAAATCCGATCGATCTGAGAGATTTTCTAAATAGTGAACTTTGCAATCCTTCTTACTAAATGCTGCTTCCATAAAAACTCTCAAATCGTCAATTCCTGCGGCTTGGCACCCAAATATAATAGAGACACCGTACTCGCGGAGCAGAAGTTCTGATTCCTGTTTAACAGTTAAAGGACTGCGCTGGGAATCAGCTTTATTTTTAACCAAAAGAGGAGACCGAAAAGTAGCAGGTTCGTATTCATGTGGAGGTTCGCGGTGTCTCAGAAGTTCTGCTTCAATTTCTGGTTGCGTACCCATAAGCAAGGCTAAATTAGAATTTCTCAGAGTGAAGTAACCTGGATTGCTTTCTCGTAAAACTCCTAATCCTATCATTTCTTCTAGTAAAGCAAGAATTTCATCTTCCGATGACCTTCCCGCGAATCCGTCAGACCACCAATACAAGACTTGCTCGCGAATCCAAGATACAGAAAACCCATCCTCCATACCTGTTTCATTCTGCTGAGAACCATCAGCAATTGAGTAGGCAATTACTTCGTAGCGCGGATCGAGTCCCAGTGTCAACTTAAAGCGATCGCGAATATTATTGCGAAGGTCTTGACTTTGATAAGCTTCTTCTACATGGCGAGAAGTAATCACATAAGGCGGACTAATTTTAGGATCGAAAGTAGGGATATCTGGGTTAGTGATGTGCTTGAGTAGCTGCTCGCAATAAAGTTGAATCAAGCTCGGATAATAGTTAGTCTGCCACAGAATGCGCGGGATTAAATTTGGTGATTCAAAACGATAGCCAAGACTAGCCAGCGGACGTTCTACCAAAGCTGTTGCGGCTCGCATTTCACCATTATTCAGCAGAGGCCCAATGCAGATAGGCGCGCCAAAGTGAGCCAGCGGATGGTTTGCTTGTCTAGTGGTTCTCAGAACGTTGTGCAATCCGGCAAAGACCACCTTAAAACGTCGGTGAGTTTCCGTCATTAATTTTCTGAACTCATCGCAGCGCAGGAAATCCTCCTTACCATCAGCTTCCAAGAAATTATCTGCCTCATCCAACAACAGCAAAAAGCGCCGCTGATTGTCCGATTCTAGCCAACTTTTAATCCGCTGCAAGCTGCTTTCGCGGACGGAATTTCGCCGGTTGGTATCGGGAATTTTTAATTTATCCAATTCTTCGTTTAGTAGATGCCAAATCTTATCTAACAGTTGCTTGCGTCCAATTTCTTTGATATCCAAAAATAGGGCGTTCCTGCCCGCGTCGGTTGCGTGAAAAGTCCGGTGTACATATTTAAGCAAAACCGTTTTACCTAACTGGCGGCCTCCATAAATTAAACAAGAACCTTCTCGATCGATTATGGATTCCCGTTCTCGTACTCGCCCGTAAAACATCTCAGGGGGAACCTCTCCTGCTGCGGTTTTATACGGTTCTAGGAAAGTAAAGGGTAAGGTACAATCAAACAATACAGGTAGGCGTGTTTTTTGTTCTCCGCAAAGATAGAGCATCAGCACATCATCTATAACAATGAAAGTGCTCCGACGCTGCCGACATAAATCAGCCAAATCTCGGCGTCTCTTGACGGTCATTCGCCCAAAATGAAAGACGAAGACCGGCCCTCCAAGAGCAGTTTCTCCAACGGCATTGAGGAGATCCTGTTCGTTCGGTCTATCCCATACGCAAAGAATGCGGTAATGACCCTTCGCGGCTGAACCATAGGCAGACACAGGACAGCGATTTTGGTCAAATATCGGCTCAGCTTTAACGTCAATCCAGGTATTTTGTCCTGATTTTTTAAATGTAAGAGATGTTATGTTAAAACCGAGGTTGCTGAGAATTTGGCGAGCATCTTTCTCTGTGATTTCTTGCTTCCTTCCCTTGGCTGCAAACCAAGCGTCTAGCATTTCAGCGGCTTTTTTGGCTTGAGCCCCCTGCGGTATCTGGATTTTGGCGATACTTTTTCCTTTGGAAATATTGGGAATTAGCTCTTGCTTTTTTTGTCGATCGCGATCGCACTCCTCAAGCACTTTTTCGATCGCAGCATACTTATGCTCGAAGAAGTCTTTAAAAGCATCTCTCTTTTCCTCTGGTTCAGGAAGCGATCGCCGCTCTTGCAGCATAGATATATATTCCTTAGCCGTCAGGATATCGCCTTGCTCCAATACACTGCAAATTCTGGTATAATCAGCCTGATTTTCAACTTTTTTTCCTTGCTTATTTTCAGAATTTGGCAGCTCAATCTGAGTTGTGGTTGGCGGTTCTGTTGGTGGAATATCTGGGATATATTCAGGGGTTGGCTGCGCGATCGCCTCCTCTGTCAATACCGAGTTCAACTCTGCTACTGGTGGTTGTTCGACAACAGGAACAGTTTCAGATTCCGGCTCATCAACTAAGGAAGTTTCGTCTAAGTTATTGTTAGTAGAAACAGCAGGCAAATCTGGTATTGCTTCCGCCTGGATCATCAGTTTTCCTCTTACTGCTGCCATCGCCAGAGTTCTTCCAAATGATTCTGCTACGGCATCCTGTAAAGAAGCTAAATGCTCGTCATCTGCTTCTTCCCATTCTGAAATTAGTGTTAGAAGTTTGCAGAATGGATGATTGCCATCAGCCAAGATTTGGGTGTCGGGATGCAAGTCAGACTTGTGGGATTCGGAGATGGCGCGTTGAAGTTCGCGGGCTTTTTCCTGACATTCCAGCAATGACTGAAAATTGCTCTCTACTCGATGGGCGATCGCTAAAATTCGTTCCAGAACCCTCAAAGCAGAGTCGCGGACAAGGGCGATCGCACTTTTTTGCTTCTCGGCCAAATCCACACGCTCAAGTACAGACCTGATATCTGTTAAAGAACAAATTTCTTCAACTTTCAGCGTTGTCGATACTGCCAAATATTCAGCCACTTCTAGCACCTTGTCGCGAAGCTGAATAAACTTTTTATGGGACTCGTCAAGTTCTTGAATCAGCTTTTGAGATATAGGTATACCAGGGTTTAGCAACTTTCGACTCGCCTCTGACAGCCGTTTCTCTAATTGGGAAAAAACATCTTCTAGTGCGGTGAGTTGTTTGAGTAAGTCTGCTGAATTTTGTTTCATCGGTTTAATCGCTTTATTTAAGTCATTTTCTGTCAGTTCGGCAATGTGGAAATTATGCTCGTTCAAATTTGCATAGGTGAGATTGTTTTGACTTCCATCGGCACTTGACAGGTGAGTCTGAGCCAACTTTGTTTGTTCTATATTTGATTTTTCTATGAAATTGTTAAAAGGAATTAATGGTTCGGTCGTATTAGCTGTTTCAACTATTTTATCACGAACAGGCTCCAGTAAGAAAGTGTCGCGGCTGGGAGACAAGTTTTCTGAGATATTGAACTGTCTGGGCTGGCTCGGTTTGGCGATCGGTCTTTTTGTCTCAGTTTGATAAACTGGTGTAGGGCGAATATAATCTTTTAAAATGCTGTTGCGGTTGGGATGGCGCAATCTTAGTAAAGCCTTACCCTCAATTTGCCGAATCCGCTCGCGGGTAAGATTAAATATATTGCCGATTTCCTGTAGACTTTTCTCGCTGCCGTCATCCAATCCGAATCGCATCCGAATAATGTCACGTTGTCGAGGGGTAAGAGTATCTAAAACGCTTTCTAAATCTTCGGTAAACAATTTTTTAGATGCTTGTTCTTCTGGTGTTTCTCCATCGAATTCAATCAACTCTCCCAATGTACAGTCTTCATAATCACCCATTTTAGTATCTAAGGAAATGATAGATTTAGCCGATTGAATAACCAATCGCATTTTTACAATTGTCATCTCCATTTTAGTAGCGATTTCTTCTTCGGTAGGCTTGTGGCCGATTTCTTGAGAAAGCTGTTTGGTAGTTTTCTTAATCTTCGAGATAGTTTCATAAACGTGAACTGGTAGGCGGATAGTCCGCGATCGATCGGCAATAGCCCGCGTAATTGCCTGACGAATCCACCAATATGCGTGGGTAGAAAACCTGGTTCCCTTCGTGCAATCAAACTTTTCTACAGCCTTGATTAAACCGATATTTCCCTCCTGAATCAAGTCTAAGAAATCCAGCCCTCGATTTTGATATTTTTTAGCGATTGAGACTACCAGCCGCAAGTTAGACTCTACCATTTTGTCTTTAGCTTTTCGGCTCCCCTCTAACTCTAACTCAGCAATTTTACGAGCTAATTCAATTTCTTCGTAAGCTTTGAGCAGGGGAATTCGACAGATTTGTTGCAGGTAAACCCGAAGCGAATCTGACAGTATACGATCTTTTTTAAATTCGATGTTGTCAGGAATAGTTTTATGCCAAGCTTCATGAAATTCGTCAAAGTTGCTAAAGCCATGATTTTCATACAACTCTGTCAAAAAAATATTGAAGAGCATTTTTAAATGAGAGTTTGTCGGACTGGCGAATGGGATATCTTTAATATGTTTGACTTTTCCTAATACATCTTCAGATTCATTGCGTTTGTGTTGGCGACGGTTGATAATGGATAAAGTCAGAGTTTCTCCATGCTGAAAAAGAACGATCGCGGGAATCGGTAAAATTTTATTAATCTCGCGGATAATCCCGTCAAGTTGTTCTATAGTGTACGCACTCCTCCGCAGTGCGATCGCGAAAAACAAGTACGAAGTAAAAAAGGCACTCTCACCACTGCTAGTATCAAATTCGACAAACTGGTCATTATCTGCAATTTCTGTCCCGGTAAACTGGAAGAGAAAATCAACCGACAGCCATTCCTCTAAGAGAGCTTTTTGGGAGTTGAGCTTTTGATCTATGTCAAATTCGGCAATAAAATTCTCCGAACTATTAGGATAAAACGGAAGAGTTTTATCACTGCGGTATCCAAGAGTAAAGAACAAATTACGGGCGTTATCCGCTAGTTTTCCCTTTGCAAAACTACTTAAAGCTTGATTGATAGATGCTTTGGCTTGTTGTTCGCTGACGCTCATTTAATCACCAGCCAGGTAATCAGTTCAAAATCCGTTGTTGCTTTAACCTGATGCGCTTGCTCAACCAACACAGCACGGCGGCTAGACAGCAGATTGCCGATGCTCCGCTTCTTGTAAATATCTGCAATTGAATCAACGGCCAGCTTGAGCAAATCGTTATACAAACTCATATCAAATCCGTTATTAGTTTCTCGATCGAACAAATTGCACAACTCTTCATAGGGAACCGTACATCCCGCGCACAGCAACCGATATATTTCAAGTATTTGTTTGGGTTGAGCAAAACTCAATCGCACTTCCTTATTTTCGCGCACGTAAACTACAAAATATGGTTGCAGCGGGTTGACGGTTTTATTATCAAGAGAATCGCCTTTTTGTTTGAGGCAAAAAATTACGCCAGGAGCAATTATCGGGTACTCCGAGTTAGTTGGAACTACTGCATAAAGTCCTAAAGGAGCATCTTGGAGTAGTTTGCGGTTGCTCTCAATGTATTTGGCTAGTTCCATTCGGAAATCATCGAGAGTGAATTCCGTTAGGGCGACACTTTCGGTGAAATCTTCGATATCCAGCACCTCGTCTCTCAATCGCAGCAACTGCTTGTCGCGGTATTTCAAATCACTCTCAATTAGTTCTTGAATCTCCTTTACCTCCAGCAGATTATCTTCAAATGTACCAGCTATGTCCGCTAAAGCCATCCGTGCTTCTACTCGATTTTTCAGATTGATGTACTGATCCAGGTCCTCTGTCGGCCAAAAATTGATTAATTGTACGGTGTGATTGGGGCTACCAATGCGATCGCACCTACCGAACCGCTGGATAATTCGGACTGGGTTCCAGTGGATGTCGTAGTTAATCAGATAATCGCAATCTTGTAAATTTTGCCCTTCTGATATACAATCTGTGGCAATTAATAGGTCAATCTCGCCGTCTTGCCGCATAGATGGAATTTGGGCGCGTTTCTTGGCGAAAGGTGAAAAATTTGTCAGGACGTGATTGAACTCATTTTTGCCAAAGGTAGTCTGATTTTTCGCCGAACCACCAGTCACCAAAGCTAAGTTAATTTTCAAGTCTAATGTAGCCCACTCCCGCAATCCTTCGTAGAGATAGACTGCGGTATCTGCAAAGGCAGTAAAGACTAAAACCTTGCGATTTGGTTGACCATGCTTGTTAGTCGTAGGATGCTTGACTTTCTCGGCGATTAGTGATTTTAACTCAGCCAGCTTGGCATCGCGTTCAACAGAAATGCTTTGGGCAGAATTGTAGATTTGTTTAAGCTGTTTCTTGTCGTTTTTTAGGTCTTTTAACCAGGTTTCGACATCGAGGTGCAGCATTTTAACTTTTAGCTTGCCAACCTCCCACGCCGCTCGTAAATCCTCGTCTTCTTCTGCCTCAAACTCTAAATAGTTGAAATCAATTACCGCGTTTTCGTCTTGCCAATTCTTGAAGGATTCGAGTCGTTTTTGTAACTCGGATATTTTGTCAATAGTCCGCTGCATTGTGATAGCGAAGGAATTCACCGAGCTTTCCAGGCGTTTCAAAAAATTAACCTTTATCATGCCGATCAGAGAGCGTTCGCGATCGCTCTGTTTGAAGTTTTGCACTCTTTTATTTTCATAAGCCGAACGGTATGGCGGCAGGACATATTTTGAAGGGTTGAATAGGGAGAGTTGATATTTAGAAATTTCACTGTTAAGCTGTTCGTAGGACATGAACTCACCCTCTCGGTCAATCTCAGGAAATACCGAGATGGGTTTGAGCCGTTCTGGAAAGCCGCCTAATTGGGCGATCGCATCTTTGTAGTATTTTTGAATGTGTTTGCGCGATCGGGCGATCGTCAATTCGTCAAGCAGTTTGAAGAAAGCAGAACTTAGTTCTTCCAGGAGTTCGCTAGTTTTGCGATCGCGACTTTTCTTTGCCCACTTGGTAAATTTCCGCTGAGCATCAGCTAGTGTATCGCGCAGACTAACAATTCCCAGCGATTCCCTAAACGCAGCGTCGCTACCTTCTGTTATAAAATAAAGTTGATTCCGCAAATCCTTTAAATCATTGTTAACCGGAGTTGCTGATAAGAGTAGCACCTGAGTTTTGACACCGCTCTTGATAATATCATCCATCAGCCTTTCGTAACGGCTCTTTCTAATTAGATTGCCAGATTCGTCCCGTTTGCTCTTGATGTTGTTGCGGAAATTGTGCGATTCATCAATAACTACCAAGTCGTAGTTACCCCAATTAATCGTTGCTAAATTAATGTCCCCAGAGTAACCAGAGTCACGACTCAAGTCGGTGTGAGACAGGACTGTATAGTTGAAGCGGTCTTTAACCAAAGGATTGAGATCGCTATTGTTTTGTGCTAGATATACAGTCCAATTATCGCGGAGTTTTTTGGGACAAAGAACCAAAACTTTTTCATTGCGAAGTTCAAAATATTTAATCACCGCGAGAGCTTCAAATGTTTTACCTAAACCAACGCTGTCAGCAATAATACACCCGTTATATCGTCGGATTTTATTGATGGCTGCCTTAACTCCGTCTTTTTGAAATTCAAATAGAGATTTCCAGATTTCTGTATCAAATAGGTGTAGCTGTTCGCTGAGAATATCGCTTTTTTCTAGGTCATCGAGAAATGTCTCGAAGATATGAAACAGAGTTTTGTAGTAGATAAACTCAGGAGAATTATTCTGGTAAAGTTGCTCTAGATACAGCAGCACGTCTTGTGTGACATCTTCGATGAGTTCGGCATCATTCCAGAGTTCATCAAACCAGGCTTTAAGGTCGCGGGTATCCCGTTTACTATCTACTTCTAAATTGAGTTCAATATTGTTGTTTTTCCTACCTAATCCCAGTCCCCGCATGGTAAAATTAGAACTGCCCATAATAGCATTTTCAGTTCCGTTATGAGCAATGTGATACATTTTGCCGTGCAGTAAATTAGATTGCTTGACCGACCGTATCTGGACTTTTTTTTCAATCCATTCTGCACATTCTTTCGCAACCCGTTTTTGCTGCAACCGATTCTGTAGCTGCAAGCCCTGATCCTCAATTTGGAACGCCTTTTTATCGGTTTTACTGGGGTCAAGGGACTTGATGAAGCGCGGTTCACCAAACAAAAATTTCAAGCTTTTAATACCTAGAAGTTGTTCCTTCAAAGCATCAAAGGCATAAATTGTAAAGTAAGCAGAAACAATGGATAGGGTTGAGTTTTTCTCGACCTTGGCTTTCAAAAAATTGCCCACAGTTCCGCGATGACGGTTGTCTCTAATTGCCGACTTTGGGAGAGAAGAATCATGCTGTGACATAGCCTACCTTTATGCGGTTGTTGCATTAGGCTATATTCTACATCTTCCACGATTCTTAGGAACAGGCAAGATGCCTGTTCCACAACACATACTGATCTTGTACCACGATTCTCAAGAACAGGCAAGATGCCTGTTCCACAACACATACTGATCTTGTACCAATCATCCCCGCAAACGACCCGATCGCAAAATACTCACAATCAACCAAAAACCCAAAAAACTCGCCGCCCCAAACAAACCATTACTCAGAAAAGATAGCTGAGCAGTTTGCGCGTTAGAAGAAATAATTGCCGCCCCCATAATCAGCGAACCTACCACAATACTAAAAGAAAGTCGGTTGGCTGAATCCCCCAAAGTGCGACGCAGCGGGTCGAGTTCTTTTAGCGTCAAGTTCCACTTCAAAGTTTCGGAAGTAACTCGGTCTAAAAGCACTTCCACCTGTCGCGGAGATTGTAAAGATAAGCTTTTTAGATCCAAAGCAGTTCTCAGCAAAGCTTGCACCGGGTCTTCTCCTAATAACTGACGCCGAAACATATCGGTCATCAGCGGTTTGACCTGTTCTACAATATTAAATCTGGGATTAAAAGAACGCGCTACTCCTTCTAAATTAGCGAGAGTTTTTGCATACAAACCGAGATTACTGGGAAGCCTAATCTTATTTTTGCGAGTGATTTCCAGCACTTCATAAAAAATTTCCGACAAGTTCATTTGCGACAAGCTGACATTATAATACTTCCGCAGCATTCGAGCCAAATCGTTCTCTAGATTAGCTAAACTTGTAGGCTGAGCAAATTCTGCCATTTGCAATGTTAATTGAGCGCAGCGCTGAGCATCTAAATCGACAATTGACAGCAACATTTCTGTCAGATTCTGTTGGGTGCGCGGGTCTAATCTGCCGACCATGCCGCAGTCGAGCAAAGCTATCCGGCCGTCTTTGAGATAAAATAAGTTGCCTGGATGCGGGTCTGCGTGAAAGAAGCCGTCAATATATAACTGCTGGAAGAAAACGCGGCAAAGCAGGGTTGTAATTTCTTCGCGTTCGGCATTTATATCTCCTTTGTGGCGAATTCCTTGCAAATCGCCTGACAAAATTGGGACTCCGTTCAGCCACTCCATGACTAAGAGTTTTTTTGTAGTTAATTCCCAGTTAATTTCTGGGAGGACAACTTGTGTGGGATCAAACCAGCGACTTTTTGATAAATTGCGGCGCAGTTCGTCTGTGTAGCTGGCTTCTTGAATGAAGTCTAATTCTGCACGCAGGGCGATCGCAAATTCTTCTGCTAGGGCCACAATATCGTATTGTTGACCGAGGTCTGTCAGCATGACAAGTTCTGCTAAACCTCGGAGCACGGCGATGTCTTGTTCGATGACAATATCAATACCGGGGCGCTGAACTTTTAGGGCGACTTCGCGGCCGTCTTTTAAGGTAGCTTTGTGGGTTTGGGCGATCGAACCTGCGGCGATCGCCTGAGTGTTAAATTTGGAGAAGGTTTCTTCGATCGACTGTTTGAGTTCCTGGCGGACGATTGCTTCTACTTCCAACCATGATACGGGCGGCACTTCCGCTTGTAAAGAAGAGAGGGTTTCGATGTAAGCAGCGGGTAAAAGGTCGGGACGGGTACTCAACAATTGTCCCAATTTTACAAAAACTGGGCCTAATTCGACGAGGATGTTGCGGAGAACCGCTGGAGTTGGGAGACTGGGTGCGTCGGTTTTGCGGCCGGTGAGGAGACTTTTCATGTAGTCCCAACCGTTGCGGAAGACGACCTCTAGAATTTCTCCTTTGCGAGAAGTGTTTTGAACTAGGCTGAACACGTGGTGGCCTCCGGGTCGATCGGGTTTAAGGGCTATATAACTACTAGGATAGCGCTGTTAACCAAGCTGACCTTGGTCTTGAGGAATAACTTTGGTAGAAATAGCGGGAATGGGTGCAATTCCTGCTGGGGATAGCTGCGCCGCGCGTACTTTGGGGTGTGGGGGAGGGCGATGGCGTTCCGCCCCGCAAGCTACGGTTTTTGGCGGTGGCATTAATCCTCATGCTAATATTACAGTTAAACCAGACACGATCTTTTTATAATTAAAATTATTGAGTTGAAAAATTGTGTCAAAGACTTGAATTAGTAAGTTATTACAAGCCAAATTCTCAATGTGTTTCAAACCCAATAAAAAACATGATTGCCATCCAATCTCCTGCAACCTCGATCGAATTATCCATAGACTTAACTGACGAGCAATTTTTTCAGCTTTGTCAGAACAACCGCGATTATCAATTTGAACGTACAGTATCAGGGGAGTTAATTATTATGCCACCAACGGGCAGCGAAACTAGCAAGCGCAATATGGATCTATCGTATCAACTTCAAGCCTGGAGCAGGCAAAATAATCTAGGAGTTGCCTTTGACTCTTCTGGAGGTTTCACCCTCCGTAATGGTGCCGATCGCTCTCCTGATGCCTCTTGGGTCAAAAAAGAACGGTGGGATGCTTTAACACCGGAACAAAAAGACAGTTTTGCTCCTTTATGTCCCGATTTTGTAGTTGAGTTGCGCTCAAAGACTGATTCGTTGAAAAAGCTGCAAGATAAAATGCAAGAATATATAGATAACGGTGCGAGATTGGGTTGGTTAATTGACAGGCAAAATCGGCGGGTAGAAATTTATCGCCCCGGTCAAGATGTGGAAATTCTCCAAAATCCTGCCACTCTTTCAGGGGAAGATGTACTGCCGGGTTTTGTGTTGGATTTAGTAGAAATTATGTAATTCTAGAATTATAGATATCGAGTAAGGACACGGCAGTGCCGTGTCCCTACGGAATTAGTTACAGTAAATCTTTCAATTTCTCATCTTCTCCCAATACTTTAATCACCTGTTTTATCTCCTGCGTCCTGTCTTTTTTCACAATCAAAGTCACATTACCATCTCTGACAACGACGACATCTTCTAAACCGATGGTGACGATGACTTCATTCTCATCCGCTGCATAGAAAATAGCGTCTTTGGTATCAATTCCGATGTGTTTTGCTAACTCGACATTCGGCTTGTCTCCTTGCAACAAACGGGCGATCGCATTCCAGTCACCCAAATCGTCCCAACTAAAGCCTACAGGTAATACACAGGCTTTTTGCGTCTTCTCCATCAGCGCGTAATCGATGCTAATTTTCGGCAATTCCGAGTAAGCAGCAGCGCCTTTTGCTTCCAAAGCTGCCATCATTTCCGGCACATGATTTCGCAATTCTGTCAAGACAGTGCCAACTTTAAATACAAAGATTCCGCCATTCCAACTAAACTTGCCGCTGGCTACAAATTCCTCGGCGGTGGCGCGATCGGGCTTTTCTGTAAACCTAGCCACACGATAGGCCGGAAAACCGCCAAAACTGCCAATTTCCTCGCCTTGTTCGATGTAGCCGTAACCAGTAGAAGCATAACTCGGCTTGACTCCCAAAGTGGCGATCGCACTTTCCTTTGTCGCCAATTCAGCCGCCGCCTCCAAAGTCTTGACAAACTCCTCCGGTTCCCCAATCCAGTGATCCGCCGGGAAAAACCCGACAACCGCATCCTCACCGTAACGTTTCGCAATTTCGATCGCACTCCAAGCCACCGCCGGCGCAGTATCCCGGCCTTCCGGTTCCGCCAGCAAATTCTCAGGAGGTAGCAGCGGCAATTGTTCCCGCACTCCGTCGGCCAGCATTTCCGATGTTACTACCCACAAATCTTCCCAGCCGTTACCTAATGTTAATAGTCGATCGGCTGTAGCTTGCAGCAAACTCTTGCCGCTACCGTCGAGACTGAGAAACTGTTTGGGGCGCTGCTTGCGACTCAGCGGCCAAAAACGTTCGCCTTTACCGCCGGCCAGAATCACAGGAATTAAGGTTCTACTCATGGTTTAAAGTTTAAACAATTGATGTCTATATTTTAAATTCTACCTTCTATCTTCCACCTGTCACTTTGTCAATCCAATTAGCATAAAATGATACCCGCGTGTCGCCGGAAATTTCGCCAAAACTGCCATTATCGTCAATTTTATCAATATCGCCGATATTTGTTTTGAAAAATCCGCGATCGCTATAACCCCAAGAACTAATCCCCGCAATTTTCCCGTCCACAAACGAAGGCCCGCCCGAATCTCCGCTAGCCGTAGCTATTTCATTTTTCCCCAAACCGCGATCGGCTAATTTAGGAAAATGCCTCCCCAAACTATCGTGTTCGGCGGTTCCATCATCAAAATCAAAAATTAACTGACTCCCCAAGACTAATTCAGACATATCAGATTCAGTAGAACTTTTGAATATTTCGCCTAGTGCATCGTAGCGGTTTTGACCTCCATATCGTTTCGCCTCAGAATTAGAATTCTCATTTTGTCCTTTATTACCCAGGCCGATATATCCATAGCCAATTTTTGTAAACACCTTGCCAATTTCATTTTTATTCCTGTTAATTTCGTACTGTTCCACAGTACGCGGTGCGGTTTTTTTAAGCTTTAAAATAGCAATATCGTTTCCGACTTCTGATTCGTAACCAGTCCATCCCGGATGGATATAATAGTTGCTAACAGGGATAGTAACTTGACCGCTGGGCAATTTAAAAGTTGCCGTTACAGCAGTTCCAGCAGGAACCTTGACCCCGCCTTCATTGAGGCAGTGGGCGGCCGTGAGTACGTACAATCCTCCGGTTAACACCGAACCCGTACACTGCACCGGTTCGAGGTAGGCGACACCTGTATATCGCTCTAAAGCTAGGGGTTTGCGGGAACTGCTATCGCCAAAAGCACTAATTATCGATCGCCCTGCTTCGGCTGCTTCTAAAACTAAAAGTACAGTCAAAACTGTCATTAATAATATTTTTATAATTTGCTTCATTTGATGCTGTTGATAATTCGTGAAAAAATTAGGATAGTTTGCGATCGCACTCCGACTCAAGAAACCGGGTTTTTGGCAGAATTACGGGCTGTAACCAATAATTTTGGTGAAAAAACCCGGTTTCTGGCTACCCGTTCGTCAGAGTCGAGAAACCGGGTTTTTGGCAGAATTCAGCCCTGCAACGATATATTTTGGTGAAAAACCGGGTTTCTGGCTACCCGTTCGTCCTATATAAAATTGCGTAAGTCCTGAATAGGCGATTAGCTATTAGGAATGAGAATTAAATAACTTACACAAGTTTGTGGGGTGTCCCGCCCGCTCTTTTTGGACGGGCGGGACGCCCATCCCACAATAACAATAAAAATTGTAACTTATTTAATTCGCGATCCTTAGCTATTTATTGGACAATTCGATGTTAAGTTCGTTCACGACACGGCGCTTGAGCGGGAGCGATTTTTCTCTAGGAAGCAAGTCGAATACTTTCCGAAAGGCATCATCTACCTTCTCAAAAGGTATTTGTCCTTTTTCATTAAAAACTACTTTTCCCGATTGGTCGAGGATGACAGTTTGAGGTACGAAACCTTCGTAATAATGACCGGGTTCGGTTATTTTTGGTGACGGTTGCGAAGGCAAAGAGTCAATGCTTATCGGCATAAAATCTGCTTCGCGGCCGTAAAATTCCTGGAGGTTTGAGACAACGATCGCGTATTGCTTGGAGTCGCTACTGTCGTCAGTGTAAAAAACTAACAATGCGGGTTTTTTGCGGTTGAAAGAATCTGTGAGCTTGACTTTAGGAGGAACGAGGGAACCGTTGCCGGCGTAGAGAGCGAAGATGGTGCCGTCGAAGCGATCGTCCGTGAGTGTTGCGAAGGCGGGCGGCTGACCGGTGAGCAGTATCAAGCTAAGTGCGATCGCCACAGTTAAAAGACTAGCAGACACGATTCGCCGCAGCCAGCGTTTGCCTGAAGCTGCAATCAAAATTAATTTTTGGGAATCAGAAAATATCATAGGTGGTTGGCAGTTGCTGTAAAGTGGCGAAAAAGCGTGCAAAACATTATTAAGTTTATCAGCAAATGCCTGTATTTACAGTTGAGTAGGTTAAATTGGTTTTTGACAAACTATTTTAATCTGCTTTTATTGGCGATCGACAACACTATGGGTAGGGATACGGTACTGCCCATTGGTTTCAACTTAAGACTAAAACCCTTGATAAATCTCGCTTTTAGTCGAGTCTAGATCCCCCTAAATCCCCCTTAAAAAGGGGGACTTTGAGTAATTTCTTGTCCCCCCCTTAAGAAGGGGGGCTAGGGGGGATCTGAGTTTTATAGTCAAACAGCAATCTCTGACTACGTTTGAGTCTTAAGTTGACACTCCTTTGGTACTGCCGCGTTCCTACAGATATCCCGTACAATCCACGGGATTTGATATCAACCGATCGCTGGTGACTGACAGATAGAAACTGACAACTAGGAACTGACAACAAATGATGATTGCTTTGCTTCACTTATTCGCGCAAACGCCCGTTGCTGAGGCTTCCGGGCCAGCTCAAATTAATATCTTACAGGCTATTGTTTTAGGCATTGTCCAAGGATTAACGGAATTTTTGCCAATTAGCAGCAGCGCTCATTTAAAAGTCGTGCCTTTAGCCCTCGGCTGGGCCGATCCGGGTGTTGCTTATACTGCTGTCATTCAATTAGGCAGCATTGTGGCAGTGCTGTGGTATTTTTGGAAAGACTTAACAAATATAGCTATTGGTGGATTTAAAGCTATTAGGCGCTCAGACTACGAATCCCAAGAGTTTCGGATGGCGCTGGGGATTGGTTTGGGAACTATACCAATTATATTTTTTGGATTGTTAATCAAGATATTGGTGCCAGATTTTGATAAATCACCGCTGCGGAGTTTGGGAGCGATCGCGATTGCTTCGATCGTGATGTCGCTGCTGTTAGCGATCGCCGAAAAAACTGGCAAGCGCGAACGGGATTACGAAAAATTAGATATCAAAGATGGTATTTTAATGGGATTAGCTCAAGCAATGGCAATAATTCCTGGTGTTTCGCGATCGGGTTCTACCCTAACAGCAGGATTGTTCCTCGGATTGCAAAGAGCCGCCGCCGCCCGATTTTCTTTCTTGTTAGGAATTCCGGCAATTACTCTGGCTGGTTTAGTCGAATTGAAAAGTGCTTTGGGTGAAGGCGCCAGCGACGCTGGAGTTGTAGCTTTGATAGTCGGAACAATTTCAGCTTTTATTTTTTCCTATATTTCGATCGCCTGGCTGATGAAGTTCCTGCAAACTCAGAATACGTGGGTGTTTGTGTGGTACCGGCTGGCCTTTGGCGTGGCGATTTTAACTGCTCTCGCAGGTGGTGTATTACAAAATCCACAAGGATAAGATAAATTTTGTAGGAGTGGCAAAAGTCACTCCTACTATACCCGCTAGTCAGAAAAAATGACAGAATTTAACTATGACCGCATATCACGAATCCATCATCGACCAGTTCACCCGTCAAGCTGTACCATTCTCTAACTTGTACGGCCACACAAATCAAGAATCTCTCGATTTACTGATGAAGATGGCAAGCATATCTGACAAGGATACAGTTCTAGATGTGGCTTGCGGCCCGGGTATTGTGGCTTGTGCTTTTGCGGCAGTTTCCAATCGCGTTACGGGCATCGATTTAACACCGGCAATGCTAGAACAAGCCCAGATTTTGGCAGAGCAAAAAAACTTGACTAATCTCTCGTGGCTGCAAGGCGATATCGAAACGCTACCGTTTCCCGATGATAGTTTTTCCATTGTGCTGAGTCGTTACGCTTTCCATCACTTCTTGCAGCCCGATGTTGTGCTGTCGGAGATGGTTCGGGTGTGTCGCGCGGGCGATCGCATTTTGATTGCTGATGTGGCAATGCCACCGGAAAAAGTTGATGCTTACAACTATATTGAGAAGCTGCGCGATCCATCTCATACTCGCGCCTTGACTCTGGAAGAGTTGCCGAAATTAGTCGCAGATGCGAATCTGCAAAATGTCAAATTAGCATTTTATAAGGTAGAATTGGAGCTAGAACAGCAGTTAGCTGCTTCTTTCCCCAACCCCGGCGATGACGATAAGCTGCGACAACTTTTTAGAGAAGATATTGGTGTTGACAGTCTGGGGATTGGCGTACATTTTCGAGGCGATGCAATTCATTATGCGGTTCCCATCGCTGCGATCGTTGGCGAAAAAGCAAAGTTATATAGCAATCCTAAATGATTTAAATCAATTTGTAGGGGTAGTGGATGGTGCGTGCCTACCCCATTGATTTTCTAAATATAATGTGCGTCGCCAGTAATAACTCTCGCTGCTACAACTATTAAGTCCAGGTACGTTGTTGCGCTTTAGCGCTCTTTCCAATATCCCAAAAAGAGCGCTGAAGCGCAACAACGTACCTGCTCAAAAATAAAATGCTAAGTCTTTAATTATAAGAGACGATTCCCTACGATCGCACCAGCAACTCCCCAAATCGAATACCTACTCTAGATACCAACCTCCCGGTTCAACCTCCAAATCCAGCATTGTTTTGAAATCAGCCAAATAGTTGAACATTTCCGAGTTCAAATAATTCTCTTCATTTTTGAGTCCGCCCTGCCACACCTTTTTATCGAAGGTTCCGACAACAAAATAGTCATTTCCGATCGCCTGCGGTGCGATTTTCTGCAAGCCTAATATCAATTCTGCCTCCAATTCATCTTGATGCGCCATAATTAACTCGCATTTAGAGCAGTAGCGACAGGTTTTTCCCTGTATGAGTGGGCCCAGGCCCTCAATCCAGATAAACAAAGCAAATTTCCGCAGATGTGTCAGTTTTTCACACTTCGGACATTTGCTCAACCGGATATCGCTATACGGGTTCAGCATGAAGGAATATCGAGGTTTTAATTTGCCAATGTAAGTTTTAGACTTAGCCATCGCAGTAATCCCTGGAAAAATCAATGATTTAATGTTAGCAGCAAGACATTCGATCGGAGATAAGATGCAATCTTTGTTGCTTTTTGTATAGGCCCGATTGTCGATCGCGTTGCTCCTGATAAATACGATTTACTAGGAGGGTGGATTGCATTGCTGGGCGTTTTGGTGATTATGTACGCACCTCGCCGCTAGCAGCCGGAACCCGGGGAATCATACCATTTTCAATTATTGTAGAATGCAGCGGTATCGAAAAGTCGATCGCGCTCTGGACTTGTTCGCAAAGTCGATCGGCTAAAATTAAACTTGAACTCGGGCGCAGGAGTAGCTATGCAAAAAGTAGCAGTATTTGGCAACACCGGAGGCGGTAAATCCACTCTCAGCAAGAGATTATCGGACATCACTGGATTGCCCCTTCACATCTTAGACAAGATTCAATATCGATCGGGCGGCGCTGAGGTTCCAAAGGAAGATTTTAAGCGCGCCCATCAAGAAATTTTGCAGACTGACAGATGGGTTATTGACGGGTTTGGTTGCATAGAAACCCTCTGGCTGCGACTTGATGAGGCGGATACCCTGGTTTTTATCGATCTACCGCTATACGTGCATTTCTGGTGGGTGACTAAAAGACTGATGTCGGGTTACTTTAAACCACCCGCAGGCTGGCCGGAAAACACCCCAATATTAAAGAGTTCGCTTACCAGTTACCGCGTGCTTTGGTTGTGCGACAAATATTTGAACCCAAAATATCGCGAATATATCGATCGGGCACGAAGTACCAAAAATGTTTATCACATCACATCGACTGAGCAGATTTCGCAATTTTTTGAATCAATTGAAAATGAGTTTAACTTTGAAAATGGTGCAGCAGCCTCACAAGCGGACTAAAATTCTATCATCGTCGATCGAACTTGGAAATTATTGGCGAACTTCCTCGATAGTTTGTGCTTTGAAAGTCACTACATAGGCATAGAAAGCTTTGCGATCGTCTCTGTAGGTGAGAATGTATCGCTTTAATTTGCGATCGCTAATTCCAGCATAATTGACGTTATTCATGGCTCAATATTCCCATCTATTTATAATATAGTATCAAGGGCGATCGCTCTGCGAAAATACTCCTCTTTCGTTCGATCGAAGGCAAATCGAGGGCGATCGTATCCTATTTTTCTCACCTCCTCACTCAGGCGGGCCAAAGCGATCGGGCAAGTCATCAAGAGTTAACCCACGCGATCGCAAAAAATTTGCCAAAGCTTTCATTTGGGCAATTGTGAATGTCGGCACGTTATCTCCGGCTTAAGAGCGACTCACAGTCCGTACCGATGTCCCAATTTGCCGAGCAAATTCTTCTTGGGACATTCCTAACTCATCTCTCAGTTTTTTAAGCAGTGATTCGCCAGCTTCTTCTTGAGGTTGTCTTCGCTTTGTCATTACAAAATCTGACATTGTGTCTAGACCGCTTGACAAGACAATTTTGTCCAGACACTATGTCTATATAGACAGCAAAAGGGCAGAGTACGGGAAATCAGCCCTGCCTTTCTAGTGTCTCATTTTGCCCGCAATCTATGGCAGAACTAGGATGAACTACAAACAACAACTTTACCCGTGGGTGATTTACCGTCACCTGCCCAACCTGCAACGCCTGACTGTGGCGCGTTTTCGCCGCCGAAACGACGGCGAGGAACACTTGCGGATTATCAAAAGATTGCTGCCGCAAGTGGAGTTTGCGATCGCCTTTGAGGTGAATTCGCAGCAGCCAACAAATTGTGCAAGATAGTATAAGAGCGATCGCACTTTGGGAATAAAAGGGCGATCGCATTTCCCAGAATTGTAAATTGAGATATAATAGAGAGCAAGCAAAAACTCTTACAACCAAGTCTATGTTTACTTATAGCAAGGTACTGAATCAAGTTAAAAGCCTCACGCTTGCAGACCAACTGCGGTTATTAGAAGACTTGAAAAAAATGATTCAGTTACGAGAAGAAGTTGCAGAAGATGATGAAGTGATTTCAGCAGAAGAAATAGCAGAGAGTGAAGCTGCTTGGCAAGATTATAAAGCTGGTCGCGATCGGGGGATATCCTCCCAAGAACTCAAATTGAAGCTGTTGGTAGAAAAAATTGCAGCAAGTAATGTCTTTGAGGATATTAGCGATCCGGTGGAATGGCAGCGAGAGTTGCGTCAAGATCGTCCACTTCCTGGTAGGGATGAATAATATCGCACTTTGGAAAGATAAAGGCGATCGCGCTTCCCTAGCTCCTAAATTGCTATAATAACAATCAGCCAAAAAATCTCAACATAAAGCCTATGTCTACTTATAGCGAGGTACTGAGTCAGGCTCAAAGTCTCACTCCTGACGAGCAACAGCAGCTTTTAGAAGTATTGTCAGCTTTGATGCGCGATCGCCTAACAACCCATATTCAGGGTAGCAGTGAAAGATTGTCCAGGAAAAATTTAAAGAGATGGCGCGGTTTTTTGCCGTATCGTGTGGATGCTTTGGAATTCCAGTTGCAACTTAGAGCAGAATGGGATGAGTAAGAGAGGAAAGAAAAGGGGCGAGGCAGTCATCAAGAGCTATAATAATAAAAATAAAGAATAGTTGATATTAGCTATGCAGCGAATATTTGAGGCTATATTGAAGGGAAACCTTTTAGAATGGGCTAATGAGGTTCCAAAACAGGGCGATGAGCCTGTCAAAGTTTACGTTACTTTGCAAGAAGAGCGATCGACTTTAAGTGCTGAGCTTCGCCGTCAGAGAATAGTTGAAATATTGGAAAAAATTGCAGCAAGTAATGTCTTTGCTGATATTATCGATCCTGTGGAATGGCAGCGAGAATTGCGTCAAGATCGTCCACTTCCCTGGTAGGGATGAATAATATCGCACTTTTGGGAAAAAATGGCGATCGGCTCGCTGGTGAAAAGAGACAAGTTGCGATCGCCTATCTGATGACTTAAAATAGAAGAGACATATAGCTCTGTGGTCAAAATGGACAGAATCTCCGTCAACCCTCAAATTCACTTCGGTAAGCCTTGCATAGTGGGTACGCGCATTACTGTACAGAGCGTTCTCGAATTACTAAATGAAGGGCTTTCTTTTGGAGAAATTATCCGAGACTACTATCCCGATCTGGAAATGGATGATATTCGGGCGTGTTTGCGTTATGCGATCGCACTGGTGGCGGCGGTCGATGTGCATTTGGCATTAGCTTAAATTATGAAATTTCTGATTGATCAAGATGTGTATGCTGTTACCATAAAGTTTTTGATTGATGCAGGACATGATGTAATTGTTGTTGCTCAAATGGGTTTAGCGCAAGCAAGTGATGAAGAAATACTGAGAATAGCCCAAGCAGAAAATCGCATCCTGGTTACGCGAGACAGAGATTACGGAAATCTTGTTTTTGTGAGGGCGATCGGAACAGGTGTAATTTACCTTCGAGTCTTACCTAAAATGGTAAATGAAGTTCACAAGGAACTAGCAGGAGTTATAGAAAATTACTCTGAAGTAGAACTAAAAGGGTCATTTGTCGTTGTAGAACCTGATGGACATCGGTTCAGAAAACCTCTGAGATAGGGAGTTAATTAGTTTGGTCTTGGAATAAAAGGGCGATCGCACTTTGGTGAATTTCAGACTATCTGGTATAATCAGGCAAGTAGCTCTAATAATTTTCAATAGCTATGAACTATGAAAACTCAAGAACTTCGCCAGAACCTTAAGCAATCGATAGATAGCTTATCTCCTGAACGGCTGCTCGTTGTGGCTGATTTTTTAGCTTATTTAGCAGAACGTGAAAGCAATGAAGCTACGGTGGAATTATTGAAAATTCCAGGCTTTGTTGAAGCATTTAATAAAGCCAAAAAGGATGTAGCAGCAGGTAAGGTGACGACCGTTGAGCAACTCAAACGAAAATACTGATGAAAATCTGAATTTTTATTCAGTGGTTCTTAGCTTTGATGCTCAGGAGTTTTTTGAAGAAGCATCAGCTTCTTTACAACGCAAGCTAGATCGATGTTTTGAAATGTTGAAAACTGACCCTCGCAGTCATCCAAATATTAAGCAATTCAAAGGCGACTTAGCTGGATACTATCGCTATCGCGTTGGAGATTATCGGGTTGTTTATGACATTGATGAGGAGCAAAAGCGGGTGGTTGTGACTGTTATTGCTCATCGTCGTGAAGTGTATTAGGGCGCAATGCAGGGAAGATAAGGGCGATTTCCTACGGGATAGCTGCGATCGCGCGCAGTCCCCTCGATCCTAAATTGCTATAATGACAATCAGCCCAAAAATCTTAATGCAGAGTCTATGTCTACTTACAGCACGGTACTGAATCAGGTTCTCAAACTTGCACCAGATGAGCAAATGCGACTCATCTCTGAATTGTTTACACATATTCGTCAACGGGTGATTCTATCACCCAAGCGCAGTATTTTAGAATTATCAGGTTTGGGTAAGGAAATTTGGCATGGGATTGATGCTCAAGAATATGTCGATCGGGAACGAAATTCATGAAATGGATAGCTCAGTTACAGAGACAACTGTACTAAAGTTGCTATTATTTATTGATAATCCCACAGACTAGGAGATTAAGATGCAAGTCAAAGATATGACAGTTGAGCAACTGCGGGACTTGATTCGACATACCGTTGAACAGTGTTTAGAAGAATATTTGGGCGATGCTGATGCAGGTTTAGAAGTTAAGGAAGAAGTTAAGCTGAAATTGTTAGAGTCAATGAAGCGTAAACAATCAGGAGAAAACAGTCTTGAACCTGTGGAAGTTCATCAAAAACTCGGCATGAAGGCGATCGCACTTTAGGAAGATAAGGGCGATTCCCTACGGGATAGCTGCGCTTCACTCACTTCTCTCGATACTAAATTGCTATTCTGATGTACTACTTTAATGATGAACTGAAAGTATAGCCTATTTTTGCTGCCACACTGCAATTGTACTATCCTTACTGCCACTAATCAGAGTACGCCCGTCGGGACTGAAAACTACTGAAGTAACTGCTGCGGAATGTACGCGCTCCTTAAAAATATCTTTCTTACTTTGGAAATCCCAAATTTGGATATTACCGCCGTAGTCTCCAGTTGCAAACAAATTCCCATCAGAGCTAAAAACTACTGATGTAATGTCATAATCGAATTCCAAAACATTAGAATTATCGCCTGTTTTTACATTCCAAAACTTGATTGTGTGGTCATCACTTCCACTAAGAAGCGTTTGACCGTCTGGACTAAAAGCTAGTGAATTAACAGGCAGTGAATGTCCTTGAATAAGTATAACTTGTTTGTGAGTTCGTAAATTCCAGAGTCTAACTTCTCCCTTGCTGTCCCCACTAGCAAGAAACCAATTATTCAAATCAACAGCCAGACATTTTACCTGCCCAGCATGGCTTGACAGTGTACCAATTTCTAGCCCTTCTGCTCTAGCATCTAACAACTTAATCCTACTATCAGCACTCCCAATAATAACTGTTTTACTATCGGGGGTAAAGGCTACTGATGTAACTCTATGAGCCAAACCTATTCCTAAGTTTCCTATATCTTTATGTTCCCTTGCATCCAAGTCCCACACTTTGACTTTATTTTGATCGATGTTCTCAATCATAGCAGTTGTAAGGAAATGCCCTGTGGGGTCGATCGCGATCGGAGTGGGATACCCTCCTGTCAGCCCCCTTAAATTTGACAAGGAATAGAGTTCTTGTTTGTCCTGCACACTCCAAACAACAATTTTGCGATCGCCATATCGGATAGCAATATTTTTTCCATCTGGAAAAATTGCAATAGAGTGAATTGCACCTTCAAAACGTTGTGGTTCTGGATACAGGCGCTCCCACTTAGTAGCTGCAACCTTATTACCTGCGACGTAAGGCTTAAGTTTGTTATATTTTAAACCCGTTTCTTCTCCTTTGATCTGCAATGTAAAAGAGTCTGAAGCAACAGCAGAAACCGAATCCTCAGCCTCCCAAAACTTACTATAATCTCCTAAAACCCGCTTGTGAGCTTCTTCCAGATTGTTCGCAGTCGTCACAATATTTGGCACTATTCCTTTTAGAGCGATGCCTTCTATTAAATAAATTTCTCTACCAAAAAGGTCTTTGAGAACGCCGTTACCTGAAATGCCAGTATCTTCTGCTATTGCCTCTATTACTCGGAAAATCAAAGTTATATCTCCGACTTTAGAGTTATGAATTTCTCGGTAGAATGCTGTTCCTTTTTCCGTCAAGTCTCCTTCTGTTACTCTAGCAAGTAAACCAGCTATACCAGACTCACACATGAAATTTGGGGCGACCACTGTTCGGTAGTCAAGAGACTGATTACAACCAACCAAAAAACTCCAAGCTGTAGTATTTTTCATGGCAATTTTAAATCTGATTCTGGAAATTTGCGATAAAGGTCATTTTGAACAGATAGGAAACAATTAAGAGCGTATTTGAAAGCCGTTTCTTCATCCTCTACTTTCTTAAATAATTCTTCTCGTTCCTTACTTAATTCTTCGGATCTTCTATCTGCTGCTTCTTGCTTTTGCTTGGCTGGTGCTTCCGCATATTCACTAGCAAATTCAACCATCTTTAGGACTACATCCTGCAAGGCTGTATATTTTCTAGGTAGGAATAAGTCCCCTAGGATAGGTAGGATGTCTTGCGCTGCTTTTAGCCCTCCGCCAACAACTTGACCCACTTGCTCCCACCATTTTAGATTTGCCTTAACTTCGATCGGACTGTTAAGTTCTTCTCTCATTTTGTCTATGGCCTCTTTGCAATCAGCTTGAATTAAATCGGGCAGGATGCAAGCTAAAGGAATTTCTACTTGAAAGGGTTGGGGCAATATGTTCAGATTTTTTTCCATACTGCCATCTGGTTTCATAGTAACAAAGTCTTTACCCACTGCACTCACAGGAATTAATCTAATTGGTTTTCCAGCCTTGTTATAATTAAAGACTAAATTTTTAAAATGTGGAATTTCTTTCAGCAAACAATCCCGTATCTGTTCGAGGGTGTATTTCTTTTCTACAATATCCCACTTGCTGATTATAAAATGGATCGGTTTGCCAGTTTTTTGCATGATGCTGAGAATTCTAGGTAGCTCGTTGACTGCCCACTTTTGGCCTAGTTTTTCATTTTGCATCAACGCACAAAGTCTTTGACCATCCAGCAAGCCAAGTAAAGCATCTGCTTTCTTGACTTGCTCATCAAATTTCGGATCATCTTCGTCTGTCTGGTCAGTTAACAAACCACCTGCATA
This sequence comes from Microcoleus sp. PH2017_08_TRC_O_A, assembly GCF_020738665.1. NCBI lineage: Bacteria > Bacillati > Cyanobacteriota > Cyanophyceae > Oscillatoriales > Microcoleaceae > Microcoleus > Microcoleus sp. PH2017_08_TRC_O_A. The sequence continues at coordinate 144,918 of NZ_JAEQCE010000001.1, read as the reverse complement.
ATCTAAATAGGTGAACTTGCAAGCTGGATAGATAGGCAGATCCTTCGTTTGTACGCGACAAGTGAAAGTCCATTCTGATACTTCGCTGCGTCGTGTTCCAAGTGGCCACTTTTCTTCAAAAGCTATTTGTGTATAAATATCGTGTAATTGTTTGCTTTTTTCTACACTTTCAAGCTCCAGAAAAAAGCCTCCTTCCCCTTGGGTACATAACTGATTGTACATACTAGCTAAAAATACCGTTTTGCCTGAGCCGCGTGGCCCTAGCATGATGACTGTATAAGTATTCATACTTGACCAATTAGAGGAATAATGAAGAATTATTAAGTATTTGTATATATTGTCTAGCAAAAGGTAACTCTTGTATATCGGTAATGTCGGGACTTTCCTCAGACAAGCAGATCGGAAATGTCGGAATCTTGTCGGAAATGTCGGAAAGATCGGATATAATACGACAAATCCCAGCACACGACTGACTTATGGACATCGCAGAAGTCTTAAAACTCGCCGACGAACTAATCTTCGCGAAGACGGGAGAACATATAGACTATCTGCAAAAAGCTATCCTTGAAGGGACATTCCAAGGTCGGACATACCCACAAATTGCTGAAGAGACTCATTCCAGCGAAGGTCATACCAGAGATATTGGTTCGGAATTATGGAAAATACTCTCAGAGGGATTCGGAGAAGATATTACTAAAAGAAATTTTCGAGCAATATTAGATAGTGGTAAAATTTACAATATTTCATCACCTATAGGCAAGAATTTTGTAGAAATTAATAACGTCAATATTTGCCAAGAAAGGGCGAGAAGTCCAACAAATTCCCAAAACTCCCCACAAACTCCTAAACAACTCCACATAGACTTAGGCGACGCACCGGAAATATTCACCTTTTTCGATCGCACTTCTGAACTCTCCACCCTCGAAAACAGGATAACGCGCGATCGCACACGCCTCATTGCACTCCTCGGAATCAGCGGAATCGGCAAAACAACCCTCTCCCTAAGCCTAATCGATCGCATCAAAACCCAATTCGATTACGTCATCTATCGCAGCCTCCGCTTTTCCCCAACCCTAGACGCAACCCTCACCAACCTGCTGCAAATCTTTTCCCAACCATCCGAAATTCCCCAAAACATCGAAACCAAAATTTCCCAACTCCTCGATTACCTGCGAAAATATCGATGTCTGATTGTCCTCGATGACGTACAGATGCTTTTTAGCAGCGGACAACTCGCGGGACAATATAAAACTGGATATGAAGATTATCAGTTATTTTTTAAACTTATTGCCGAAGTTTGTCATCAAAGTTGTTTGATATTGAATAGTTGGGAAAAACCCAGAGAAATTGCCAGATTATCAAAAGATAATCGTCCCGTGCGATGTTTTGTATTGGGAAGTTTAGGAGTAGCAGCTAAAGAGATTTTGAACTCCCAAAAGTTATCCGATGAGGAAACATGGGAAACTTTGATTGATATTTATCAAGGCAATCCTCTGTGGTTGGAGTTGACTGCAACCCTGATTCGAGAGTTATTTGGGGGGAGAGTTGCGGAGTTTTTGCAGTGCGAAATGCCGATTTTAGATGAATCGCTGCAATTTCAATTATCTCAACCTTTTGGGCGTTTGACTCCGGCAGAGTTGGCAGTGATGATTCACCTGGCTAATCAACCTGAACCCGTTGGTGTGTCGCAATTTTTCAACAAAATACCATTTTCCCCGTCAGAAATAGTCAATGCAGTGCGATCTCTGGGAAATCGGTTTTTATTGGATGCAATAGAAGATGAAAAGATAACTTTGTTTAGTTTGAATCCCGTGATGAAACAGTATGTGCAAAGATGAAACGGCGGTTGAAACCGCGTCTACACAAACGAAGTCCGCCTCCGCGGACTGAAGAAAATAAGATAATTTCAACTGCCCGGTCTTCTTCAACCCGCGGAGGCGGGTTTTGTCTGTATAGACGCGGTTTCAACCGCCGGGTATTATGCCGTGTTCGTATCCGTGCTCGCGCCGGAGGTGGCACTACCGTTTCCCTAGGGTAGCTGATTCTGTAAGCGCGATCGTACCCACTCTCTAAACTCTCTAATTCTCGCATTCTCTCCCTTTTCTGAGTCTAAATTCATAAACTGTGCGAGTTCTTTGACAGGAAACGAGGCAAATGCCAAACTCGTTTCCGACTCGGCATAACCCGTATCAGTTAAAATGTTAATTATTAGTTTTCCTTTCTTCCAAATCCAAACTTCCGGCACTTTAAGTTCCGCATAAACCGCCATTTTATTAATAGATGAGCTAGTCAAATCCATTTCCACAACTAAGTCTGGCGGCGGGTCATTTTTGAGATCGATAGTTAACTTTCCCCGCATTAAAGCTTCATTTTGGATATAAAAACATTCATCAGCTTCGTTGCCAGCTTTTTTCGGTTCCGAACGCCAAGTAGATGATTTTAATCCGATAATTTCAATCCCAATTTCCTCAGAAAGTGCTACAATTAGCCGCCCGAGAGTCCAGCTATACCTCTCATGTTCTGGTAAAGGTACCATGAGTTCTAAAGTTCCCTGATAGTAAGTCATGCGCGGCGTTGAACGTTCCGCAAATATTTCTAACAAGTGTTCGTAGGTTTCCCAACTGATATCATGTAAAACGAGGTGAGAACCTGCAAGCTCTTCTTTACTGTACGTCAGGGTTTGAACCATTGCCAATACTCCACGAGAACTTTAACTCTATTTTACTCTATTGAACATTGGACAGGTGCGATCGCACTTTACCAAATCGACTCAAGATTCAGCACAAATCCGGGGAGAACATCTTCACCTGATACAGTGACTGGAGATTCTAACACTTCAACTTCTTGATTCGGACGATAAATTTCTACTTGTCGAGACTTGCGATTAATTAACCAACCTAAAACAGCACCATTATCTCGATACTCTTTCATCTTATCCTGAGTTTCTTTCAAACTATCACTGGGAGACATTAACTCGACGACGAAATCAGGACAAATTGGGGGGAATTTCTTTTGTTGTTCGGGAGTCAAAGCATCCCAGCGTTCTAATTTTACCCAAGAAGCGTCAGGCGCTCTATTTGCATTATTAGGAAGTTTAAAACCTGTTGAAGAGTCAAACACTTTACCCAGTTTTTTTTGCTGATTCCAAATCCAAATCTGTGCCGTTAATCCTGCATTGCTGCTTCCAGTTTCTCCTCCTGCTGGTGACATGATAATTAATTCTCCCTTAGCCGTGCGTTCCAATCTAATATTTTCATTCTCCTGACAGAGTTGAAAAAACTGCTCGTCTGTCAGCTTGATAATGGGGTTTAGGTTGAGGGTGAGGGTAGTCATAGCGGTATTTTATCGTGGCTAAACGACCTTTATTAAGGATTGTAGCATTATTGAGTGAGTTGTGAGGGCGATCGTGCTTCGTAAGTAATGCTTTTGCTAAATGGTAAACCACAGGAATTGATACAGCATGATCCAGAGGATAATCCACATTTATTCACTGCTTTTTACGTGATGTTCAACATAAGACCGCAGCACAGCATTCATTAAAGATTGATAACCTTTCCCTTGACTTTTAAACCAATCTAATACATCGCGATCGACTCTTAAAGAAATAGCTTGTTTTGTTAGCGGTTTTACCAGTTTAGCTGTTTCCCAAAAACTCGCATCTAACTCAGAAATATCAGAGGTATCGATCGCAGATTCTGGAATATTTTCTAATTCTTCAAGTCGTTTGGGCGAGATAGTCATATTCAAACGGCAGAAATTGTATATACAAAACGTATCTACTTATAGAATAGCATAAAGGGCGATCGCTTCCTACTCATCTGCCTCCAATCCTGAAATGTCCGTGGCATAAGCGATCTGACAAGCGAACGCTAGCTTCAGCAACTCGATCTTAAAGTCCCTTGACACTATCAAATAGTTTGATATACCATTAGACATGAGATGAACATCAAATGACAGGAGAGTATGAAAAACAATCAAGATAGCATTTTTGATTTGTCGCCAAAAGAAGAAGCTGTACTCACATCAGTCTTTCACCGCGAACGTTACGGCCTGGAGATTATTGAGGCGGTGAAGGAGGCGAGTGGCGGGAAAATTAAACTCGGCTTTGGTTCCCTGTACCCAACCCTCCACAAGCTAGAGGAGAAAGGCTATTTAGAAGCACGCTGGGGTGATGAGACACCGGAAGAAAGAGGAGGTGCGCGGCGGAGGTACTACAGAATTACAGGGTTAGGTATGAAAGTTCTGGCAGATAAAAAGCAATTTCTCAACGATGTGGCTGGGTGGGAACCAGCTTGGGGAGGGGTATAAGATGAACGAGAAAACGTTGTTAACCAAAGACCAACTTATAATCGCCAGCATAGGTATCATCTCATTAATTTTCTTCAGCTTTATTATTGGTGATATGCTGGGTATAGTCTGCCTTTTATCTAATCATACCCTAGCAAAGACGCTATTTGGAATATTTCTGTTTTTTCCTGCCACTTTTATACTTGTTGTGGCACTTCTTTTTATGTCTTATGGAGTTTTTCATTATTTTTATGATGGTCGAGATACAGCGCTAGAAAAAGGCAGTAAAATGATTCTAAATTCCGTAGTTGCCATTTTTTTTCCTGGTATCTTCATTCTGGTGACTGATGTTATTTTTCTCAAAGTTCCGTTTGGCATCCATCTGTTGTTTAGTTACTGCTTCTTACAGCTTTTGCTATTTGGAACGAAGGTTTACATAGCACGGTCAGCCATACTAGAAGAAGATACGAATGCTCGGTTCATTGCTTTTATTGAAAATATCGTTCCAATACAATTTCAAGAAGAGTGGCTGGGTGATTTGCAAGAGCAGCATTATCAGTTAATCAAGGATGGCACTCCGCTGTGGAAGGTATATTTCATAACCTTACTCACAGGTTTAGGTTTAATTCAGTCTTATCTCTGGTTGGAATTCGATAAATTCGTTTCACGATGGATTACCAGAGCAAAAAAGGTTTTCTTGGGATAGACATTACAGCTAACAAGCAACGGTGAAAATTCTAGAAAAAAGGCACCGATAACTAACCTGGTGCCTTCATTGAAATTAAAACACACAATCATTCTAACATATGCCACAGATCAAACGTTTTAATGGTGTCAGAGTTCCCAACTCCCAACGCCGTCAGTTTTTAGCTACCCAAATTCTACTGGTCAAGATGGCAATTATTTGCTTTGCAGGTGGTGTGACTATTTACTATCAACAAAGTGTAATAGTAAGTACGTTTGCGTCAATGATTGCAGGTTGTACTGTAGAAATAATTGACGCTTACCGCGAACAACACAACGATCGCAAACCGCAAAAAAATGTGACTAGGGTGAAGTAATTTTGTGTTAGGGGTAAGGCACACCCTACCCCTATCCAAATAAGAAGTTGGCTATAAAGGTAGGTACTGAACGCGGTTAACTAAATCTTCTGGTTCGCTAACCTTAGCAACAATTTCTAAGTCACGAATGCAATCACCAAAAGTTACATTCTGTTGATGGGCATAGATAACGCCAGCAAAATTTACTGCTTCTTGCTGGCGGCTGTTACCTATGGCTAAAAAATCGTCGTCTTGTGTAAAAATAACACGCTGAAGATCCATTGCGCGATCGAGTATAATATGGTCTGGCGTGTTTTGATGGTTATCTTCTTGAGCTCTCAAAACATCTACATCTCTTTGTCTCAATCCCTTTGCAATCGGTAGAGGCACATTCTCATCCATGTACAAAGCTATAGTCATTTAATTAATCCTTGGGCGCGGAGTTTTTTAGCCAAAGGAGATTCGCCCGCTTCTAATCGCAACTTTTCGGCATAGTCGAATCGGCGCTGCATATCTGCATCAAGCTCTTGTTTATGATCCCAGTAGTAGGCTAAAGCAGAGTAAATTTTACTCAAAGTTAGGTGAGGATAGCTTTCCAGTAATTCTTCAGGACTCAAGCTGTAAGCTTTTACCGAAGTCATTAATTCAACTACTTTCATCGTAGTCCCTGTGATGATAGGCGTATTCTTCTCGTCTAATTCTACATATTTATATTCGGTTACAGTTAGTGACATAGTTTACCTCGTTAATGGAGCTAACTTAATTATAGGGTCGATCGGGTTCCTGTCCCAATTCTTTGCAAAACTCCAAATAATCATCGATCGAGTTTTGAAATTCTTGGCGCGCTTCTTCAATAGTTTGTGCTTGAAAAGTCACTATGTCATTAATGTCAAGCACTCGCCCGAAAAGAATTTCCGCTTCTAAATCTACTTCAATGTTAGCACTGTAACCTTTGTAAGTCATCATGGCTGTACCTGTTTTTTCTAGAATACTCCCTAAAGTCCGATTACGGGGAAAGCCGAGCAGCGATCCCTATACAAGCAAACATGAGGTTACTCTATGCTAAGATAATGGTTATTCCTTCAAAGGTTAACCAAAAATTATTATGGCAACTGCACCCAGAATTGAATCTCACAATTTAAGTATAGCCGATCTCTTTAAAGAGTTTTATGCAGTACCAGACTTTCAGCGGGAGTATGTATGGGCTGATGAAAATGTTGAAAAATTGCTTGTAGATATTATTGATGAATTATATGATAATGACGAACCACTAGAGGATAGCGAGTATTTTTTAGGCTCTCTTGTTGTCTATCCAGATAACGGAACTTTTCAATTAATTGATGGTCAGCAAAGGCTAACAACAATATATTTGCTTTTCTGTGCCATTCGAGATTTTGTGATTATTGAATCAGGAAAGACATCAAAAGCGATAGAAGGTTTAATAGCAGGAGTCGATCAAGATACTAAGACTGGTCTAGACATAGATAGATATCGACTAACTCTTCAATATGGAGATGGGGGCAAAGTTTTAGAAATTATTGCTGACAGTAAAAGTAATATTTCAAATATTGATAAAACAGCCTCTGAATCAGCTACTAAGCTGGTCGAGGCTTATGAAACAATTAGGGAATTCTTGTTGTCCCGTTTTGGGTCTAGTGTTGAAAAAAGGCTACAATTTTCTGGTACTTTTACCAGTCGAGTTAAATTAATTAGAATTGGAACGTTAAACTTGAAGAGTGCTCTTAAAGTTTTTGAGACAATCAACCATCGTGGAGTTGGGTTAAACTCTATGGACTTACTTAAAAACTACTTATTTATCAATACATCTAAACAAGAAAGTAAAGATTTAAAACTTCATTGGAAAGAGTTAAAAAAACGATGGGATAAAATGATTAATACGATTCATGATTCTAAAGAAGATCCTATGCGCTTCTTGCGTTACTATATTATGTCTCACTATGCAGTTAATTTGCAGAATAACTTTCCTGAAGAAGCTGTATATGATTGGTTTACTAAGGAAGGTAGCAGATATAAAATAGATAAATTTCCTTTGAAGTTTGTGGATACTTTAATCAAAGCAAGTGAAGACTTCAGCAACTTTACTAAATGTAAAAATGTTGATGGTTCTGATAATCAATTCTTGAAGAATATTAAAAAGCTACAAGGAAGGTATAGTCAACACTTTATCTTACTTCTTGCGGCAAGAGAACTGCCCAAGGATTTATTCACAGAATTATGTTATCACATTGAAAATCTTTTATTTACTTACACTATTACTCGTTCGACTCGTAAGGACATCAATATGATTCGTGATTTTTCCCAGTGGAGTCAAGACCTACTGCAAGTAAAAAATCGAGAACAATTTGAAGCTTTTATTGAATTTTATTTTATAGATAAATTCGTATCTTTATCTAATGAGTTTAATTCTGCTTTCCGTGAATTAACAGAATCTAAAATAGCTACATATCGTATTCGCTATGTACTAGCTAAAATAACTCAATTTGTGGACAACCAAGCTTACAGTAATGCTAGCCAGTTAGATAGATACTTAGATAAATCAATAACTATTGAACACATACTACCAAAATCAGTCAACCCTGAGCTGAGAAGTAAATTTGACAAACCGAATGAGTATGGTTCTTATGTTGAAAAGCTTGGTAACTTGGTTCTTTTAGAGAAGACAATCAACAGTTCTCTTTCTGACTCGACCTATGATGCTAAGAAAAGCGGTTATAAGCAGTCACAGCTTTTGCTCCCTCGTTCCCTTGTTGAAAAGCCTGGTGTAGGGAATAACACGCAATTAAACCGTACTGTAAATCATCTTAATCTTACTCAGTTTGATGTTTGGGATTCCAAAGCCATAGACAAGCGTCAAGAAATGCTCGTTAACTTAGCTAGGCTAGTATGGGGATTTGAAACACAAAATAAGTAGTTTATAGAGAATGTAGAGGCAGGCCCGAAAGCCTGCCTCAAACTATCCTATTCTACCCCCTCAATCCGATCCTCCACCTCCTGATACAACTCACGCAACCTGTCCAAATTACTCTCCGAAGTCTCCCAATAACCCCGGCCATTCACCTCAAGCAAAGTGCTCACAATCTTGCGGAATGAGTGAGGATTTAAGTTAAGCAAACGCTTCTGCATCTCCTCATCTTGGATAAACGTACCGTTCACATCCTCATACACCCAATTATCCACAGCGCCCGCAGTCGCACTCCATCCAGTCGTATTCACCAGACGCTTAGAAATCTCCCGCACGCCTTCATATCCGTGCGATAACATCCCCTCGTACCACTTCGGATTCAGCAGCTTTGTCCGCGAATCTAAACGCACGGTTTCTGATAGCGTCCGTACCTGGGCGTTGGCTGTTGTGGTATCAGCAACGAAGGATGTTGGTTGCTTACCGTCGGCGCGCAAACTGCCGATTAATTTGGTTGGATCGGAGTCGAAATAGTGCGATACGTCGGTTAGCGAAATCTCCGCAGAATCTAAGTTTTGGAAGGTGACTTCAGCAGTTTTTAAGGATGATTCAAAAATCTGCCTGTCTTGTTCCATTGTTCCGGGATTGTCGGAAGAAAAGGCGAAGGATTTGCGGGTTAAGTACATTTCCTGCAACTCGGCTTCGGTTTCCCAAGTGCTGTTTTCTACCGCTAAGTTGACGTTAGATGAATAGGAACCGGAAGCGTTGGAAAAGACGCGGGTGGCTGCTTGGCGCAGGTTGATTCCCATTTCTTCGGCTTGCTTCAATGCGTGTTTGCGGACGAAGTTCATTTCTAAGGGTTCGTCGGCTTCCGCTGCCATTTTCACTGCTTTATCTAACAGGTTCATTTGGTTGATGAACAAGTCGCGGAAGACGCCGGAACAGTTAATTACTACGTCGATTCGAGGCCGTCCCAACTCTTCTAAAGACAGCAATTCCAGTTTGTTTACCCGGCCTAAAGCGTCGGGTACTGGCTTCACTCCCACCATCCACATTACTTGGGCGAGGGATTCGCCGTAAGTCTTGATGTTGTCGGTTCCCCAGAGCACAACGGCGATGGTTTCGGGATAGTTGCCGTCGTTATCAGTGCGCTGTCTTTCTAATAGCCGATCGACTACAACCTTAGCAGACTTGATCGCCCCAGTCGTAGGGATTGACTGCGGGTCCAAAGCGTGCATATTCTTGCCAGTCGGCAAAACATCCGGGTTGCGAATCGGATCGCCGCCTGGGCCGGGGATAATGTATTCGCCCTCTAACGCGCGTAACAGTGCGCCTAATTCGTTGTCGGCGCAAACTTGCTGTAAGCAGAATTCGAGATACTCAAAGAGCGGTTTAATTAGCTCTACATCGACTTTTTTGTAACCGGCTGCGTGTAAGGATTCAATCCAAGGTGTTTTCTTGCCCATGTTGAAGAAATTCAACTTGGAAACTAGGGAAACTCGACCCTCAGCATCGGTTTGTTCTTTCACTAAAGCGCTAACAGCATCGCGACAGGCTAAGGTGATATTTTGCAGCAATTCGACATCTGCTAAAATGCCTTTGTCGTTGTTGGTGTAGATATCGTCAATATTCCGATCGCAACTTAGAGCAATAATCCGCGACAAACTGACTAATCCGTCTTCTTCCCGGTCTAAATTAGCGATATTGACGAGTGTTGCGATCGCCTCTTCCGCAGTCGGTGGCTTCCCAACAACGTGCAAACCACAAGGTAACAACCGCGATTCAATCTCCATCAACTTGCGGTAAACCAAGCCAACTAAATTGTCCCGATCCTCCGCAGTCATGCCCGCAGCAACGCCTCTTTCCTGTTCCGGAGGTAAGGTGATATCCTTGTCCAAATTGACCAAACGGCATTTTTCGACGATCGCATCCACGATCGGCACACCCCGGCCCGTATCCTTCAAAGTTTGATAGGAAGCAATCAACTCGCTGAGTTCCTGCAAACCTTTGTACAAACCAGCATTTTCTGCCGGAGGAGTCAGATAGCTGATGGTTTCAGCATAACTGCGGCGCTTAGCAATTGTTGCCTCGCTGGGATTGTTGGCGGCGTAATAATAAAGGTTAGGAATCTTGCCGATCAAACTGTCGGGATAACAATCGATAGACATTCCCATCTGCTTACCAGGCATGAATTCTAGGGAACCGTGAGTGCCAAAGTGCAGCACCGCATCCGCACCCCAAATGCGCTCTAAATAAGTGTAGTAAGCAGCAAAACCGTGGTGCGGACTTGCAGAACGAGAGAATAACAACCGCATCGGATCGCCTTCATATCCAAAGGTAGGTTGCACTCCGATAAATACGTTGCCGAAATGTTTGCCGAAAATCAGCAAATTTTGTCCGTCGCTGTTCAAATGCCCAGGAGGCGGGCCCCAATTTTCTTGCAAACGTTCCGAATAAGGAGTGAATTCTTCGTATTCAGCTACGGACATCCGGTAAGCAATATTTAATTCCGGACTTTGGTATTGGGCTGTTGCGTCGTGGATGACTTCTTGCATCAGTTTTTCGGCGGAATCCGGCAGTTCTGGCAAGTCGTAACCGTTACCTTTTAGGGCTTTCAATACTTCGTAAATTGAGCCGAAAACGTCCAAGTAAGCGGCAGTTCCCACGTTGCCTTTGTCGGGCGGAAAACTGAAGACTGTGATCGCAACTTTTTTATCTAATTTTGGTTTGCGCCGCAGCATTGCCCATTTCATGGCGCGCTGGGAAATTGCCTCAATTCGATCTTGTAGCGCGATCGCCTTTCCAGTTGCGCCATCTCTACCCGACAAAATAATTGGTTCGATCGCACCATCCAACTCAGGAATCGCCACTTGCAAAGCAACTTGAATCGGGTGCAAGCCCAAATCGCTATTTTCCCACTCTTCCGTCGTTTGGAAAACCAGCGGCAAAGCCACCATATAAGGGCAGTTGAGCTTTTTCAAAGTCTCGATCGCCTTTGGGTGATCTTGTTTCGCCGGGCCGCCAACCAACGCAAAACCAGTCAGAGAAACTACCGCATCTACGATCGGCAGCGGTGCCACACCTTTGGGCCCAACTTCCAAGAAAAAGCTTTCAACCGGTTTCGAGAAGTCCAAACCGCCTGCAAAAATCGGTAACACCCGCGCCCCCATTGCCTCCAATTCCTGCACAATTGCTACGTAGTGTGCGTCATCTCCAGTAACTAAGTGAGTGCGCTGCAACACTAAACCAATGCAAAGTGCGAGGGGATCTTTGAGATCTGCGGAAATATCTTTGCGGGCATTATACCAGTTCAGATATCCTTTGACATCCTCAAACATGGACGGTGCTAAAGGATGCCAAATCCCCATGTCGGGGTAGACAACAGGTTCTTGAAAAGTTAACTGTTCCTGGCCTTTGAATACATATTTATGTGACAGCATCAGCAAGAAGTTTTCCAAGTTTTCTTGGGAACCGCCCAGCCAATACTGGAAACTCAGCATGAAGTTGCGGGCATCTTGGGCTTTGTCGATCGGCAAATATTTCAGCACTTTCGGCAAAGTTTGCAGCAGTTTCAGCATTCCGTCTTGGAAGGAACTACCGGATTTTTCCTTCCGTTTTTTCATGAATTCGCCGATCGCGCTTTTGCTTTGTCCCAACTGCGCCATCGAGAAACTGCCCATTTTATTGAGTCGCATCACCCCAGGCATCGACGGGAAGACGACGGCGACATCCAAGCTGTCGCGCAGCGGTTCCACAGCCGCTACCACTTTTTCGGCCAAATCTTCGATAAAAATTAGAGAAGCAATAAATACATTGGCATCAGCCACATCCCGCTTGAAGGCCTCGTAATTTTCCGGGCTGCGGAGTTCTTCGATCAGATAGCCGCTGATTTCTATTGCCAGATTCGGATTTTTGTTATTTATCGCTCGAACCGCTGCGGAGAGGGCGCTTTGATACTGCGGTTCTAGTACGACATAGACCACCTTCATGAGCGATCGCCCCTGCAAGTTTTCCGGCACGACGTGGCGAATGGTGGGCTTGACGTGAGTGAACATCCGGTTAGGCTCCTTTAAGATGCTGTTTTCGGCAATCGGGAATTTTTTTGTCCCCTAAGCATTTTTACCAGAAAACGCTTGCCATTAGGCGATTCGATCCTGCTAATTACACAATTCGACAAATTTATTGCAATTTTTAGTTACATTATTTTACAAATTCCTTGAGCAAATGCTCCAAATTATCTTTACAAAAATTTACTTGACATATCTTATAAAATATGTTTAAAGCAAGCTATCATAAAAAAATCCCCAAAAATCAACAAACCTTTGAGAAAAAAAATCCCGAAACAAGCTCGAACTTTTGTATAACAGATCATACTTGCGATAGAGCAGTTAATTGAGGGGGAAAAGGCATAATCTATGAAGATAGAATAAAAAATTCTAGTAATTTGTATGTCACAAAACTCAATATTTGCCTAGGAACTTAAAACCATTTTATAACTTCTGAATTCTATACAGTATATGCCAGGTTTATGAAGTGCAGTAGGGACAAGGCAATGCCGTGTCCCTACCGGAATTTCTCGATCCGAGGCGTACTTCATAAACCTGGAATCTGCTGTAAGTTCCCGATCCGCGATCGAGTCAATGAAAAGCTAATTGGTATTCACAATCAAGCTCATCAAAACCATAGGTATAAAACATGGCTAACTACGCAATTTTCGACGAAAAATACTACCTCGCCCAATATCCTTGGGTCAAACCGGCCATTGATGCCGGAGTAATCGCATCTGGCAAAGAACACTTTGAAAAATTTGGTAGAGCAGGTGGCTTAACTAAAGTATCGCGTTATTTTGACGAAGCTACTTACCTTGCAGGCAACCCAGATCTCGCACCCTTTGTCAAAACTGTCAACCCAAACGCGCCTTTTGCCACCGGCCTCGATCACTTTATTCAGTTCGGTTACGATGAAGGACAGCGCCGCACTAAAGTATCGCCTGAGTACAACGAAGATTTTTATTTGGCAAATAACTCAGAATTGCGATCGTTTATCGGGGCTAATGCACCTTTCAAATCAGGATACCAGCATTTCATTCAATTCGGGGCCAAAGAAGGCCGTTTTGGGACTTCGTTTTTTGAACCGGAATACTTAAAGAAAAATCCTGATATTGTGCCATTTGTCAACTCTGGAAATTTGAAAACTGGTCGGGAACACTACTTCAATTTCGGGAAAAACGAGCCAAGCCGCGACGCAACTTTTGTTGGCAGCCGTAGCAACGACATTATCACAGGCGTTGGCGTGGGGAATACCGAACTTGTGGGAGTAGAAGTAGGTATCGATCGCAACGGAAACCGGCAGTATGAAAGCTTTGGAACTAATGAATTCGATGTCCTAATTGGCAGCCCGGGAGTTGATACATTCGTCCTCGGAGTTCCTGCATCAGCCGGGAATCCCTCCGCCGCAGCGCTGTATACAGGTAACGGTCAAGCTACGATTCGCAACTTCGACATAGAAAATGATTTGATCCAACTGCAAGGAAATTCTTTAAGCGGTTACAGCCTGACTCCTGTTGGTGGCAATTTGTCAATCCAGCGTTTTGGAGATGTACTCGGCGTGATTGAAGGAGGTGCAAACTTGAATTTGAGTTTCATCCAATCTAATGGTAACGGTACTTTCGCGATCGGTTAGTCATTGGTCATTAATCATTAGTCATTAGTCATTAGTCATTGGTCATTAGTTGATACTGATGATTGATGGCTTTTGAGTTTTCTTGCGATCGCCCTTTTGTGTCTACCAGCAAAAAAAATGCTGCTAGATAATACTTAACTTGACATAATGAGCTAGTAGAGTTAGTAATAGTGGGTTGATTTTAACAAACAAATCTGTAGACTAAAAATCAGGTAAATGGCATGACAAACTATGACATCTTCGACGAACAATACTACCTTTCACAGTATCCGTGGCTGAAACCAGCACTTGATGCAGGAATCATCAAATCTGGCAGAGAACACTTTGAAAAATTTGGTCAAGCTGGTGGCCTCACCGCAGTATCGCGTTACTTTGACGAACAAACCTATCTAGCTCAAAATCCAGATATTGTTCCCTCAATCCGCAACTCAAGCAATCCAAACGCGCCTTTTGCTTCTGGTTTAGACCACTTTATCCAGTTTGGTTACGAAGAAGGTCGCACGCGAGTATCGCCTGACTACGACGAAGCATTTTATGTAGCAAATAATCGAGATTTGTTACCGTTTATTCAAAATGGAACCTTTAAAAATGGTTACCAGCATTTCATTAAATTCGGAATCAAAGATGGTCTGTTTGCGACTTCTTTCTCTGAACCGGATTATTTCACTGGCGATATCAGGTCACTTGTCAATTCAGGAGTGTTTAAAACTGGCAGAGAACACTATCTGAAATTAGGACAATTTGATCCTAATCGTACTGCGACTTTTGTCGGAACTTCTGGTAATGATATTGTTACTGGTTTCGGGGCGGGGAATACCAGACTCATTGGAGTTGAAGTAGGTAGAAGTGTCCCTAATGTTCTCACAAGTGGGATCTTCACGGTTTATGAAAGTAAGGGCGACAATGAATTTGATACTCTGATTGGTGGTACAGGTCAGGATGAATTCCTATTGGGTACGACTACGCCAATGGGTATTAGATCTGCATTGGTCAACATTGAGGTTTTCTACAATGGGCCTGGTTTTGCTACAATTCAGAACTTTACACAAGGTCAGGACAGTATCCGGCTGGGAGGATATTTAGATTGGTACATTCTGTCTCCTATCAACAATAATCTAGATTTACAAATTCAAACAAAATTCTCAGATAGCTCATCTGGTGCGATAGTATTGGACACGATCGCCGTAATTAAAGGTGGCGGCAATTTGAACTTGAATCGATTGCCAGAATCATTAAATAGTTTTTCATACTTTTTATTAGGCTAAAAATCCAGAAGCGATTAATGAGTGGGTGTTGAATTTGATGGGTGGAATCGCCCATTGAAACAAAATGGCGATCGCGCTTTGCTATTCCGGCAACTCGCCAAAGCGATCGCGATATTGAGCCACCAATTCTTCAGCCGTCAAATACCTAGTACCTCGTTCGTCAAACCAGTACAAAACCTCCAACTGTCGTTCCCCATCGCTGTACCGACCTCGACCAATTCCTAAACCCACTTCCGGCATCCAAAAAGGTTCACCAATTTGCTGTTCGTACTCGCCATTTACCAAATGATAAACTTCAAAGGGTTGATGTTGGTCTCGCCGCCAGTAATAGGGATTGTAAATTACGTAGTAAAGCACGCCCAACTTCGCGTAAATATCAATCTTTTTATCGTATTCACCGCCGTAAGTTTGAGAAACAATCTCTAAGGCAAATATCGGGGGAATATTATTTTCTTCCCACAGGACGTAACTGAGGCGCAAAGTATCGCCTTTGAATCTTTCGACACCCAGACTTAGAAAGCCGTCAGGAACGATTGGAACTAGATGACTTACTCCCGTCGTGTGATAAACTCCCATATCCACCGCAAAAAACCAGTCATTCCGCTCGCGCCAGTGAAATTTGAGCAAGAATAACAGTAAGTTGGGAAGAAAGTTTTGATTTTCGTTATCCACGGGAGTATCATCCGAAGAAGGGAGTTCGGCGCTGGTTGGCAAACGCATTTCTCGATCGAATAGTACCATGATATAAAAATGGCAAATTTATTAATTAATTATATCATCCAGAAACCGGGTTTATTTGATAAACCCGGTTGCTAAGTTGTTAATGGCGATCGCGCGCCAGCTTCAAAACCTCAACCACATCTTGGTGCTTTTCCGAAGATGCCCAGATTAACGCAGTCCAAGTATTATTATCCTTGGCTTTGAGATCGGAACCTCGATCGATCAAAACCTGCACAACATCAGCGCGCCCGCTACCCGCTGCACTCATCAAAGCCGTCAAACCAAAAGCAGTTTTAGCATTCACATCCGCCCCCGCATCCAGCAAAAGCTGTACAATCTCGGTATGTCCGGCAGCAGCAGCACTCATTAACGGCGTCCAACCGTCATTATCCTGACTCTTAGCATCCGCCCCTGCTGCGAGCAATTTTTTGACAATATCAGCATTGCCAACCTCAGCCGCAGCCGTCAAAGCCGTCGCGCCTTCCTCATCTTTGGCGTTGATATCTGCACGTTGTTCGATCGCACATTCCACAGCCGCCACATCACCCATCTTGACGGCATCCATTAAATCTGTCATAGAATTCTCCCTTGTATCCTTTTAAATCTTAAATGCTATGACAGTCGATATTTTAATCCTTTCCAACGGGCCCGGAGAATTAGCAACTTGGGTGCGTCCCGCCGTGCAAGCATTGCGCCAGCAATTGGCAAACAGGGGCACAGAAGCGCGCATCTCCGTGGTGCTGTCCCCCTGTCCGCACGCCACGGGAAAAGAAGCAGAAATCGCATTGAGCTACCCAGAAGTGGATAGAGTGCAAGCACCGGAGCATTTTTTTCGATTTTTATTATCGGGCAAAACTGCCCAAAATTGGGATTGGTATGAAACGGGAGTTGTTTTGTTTTTAGGCGGCGACCAATTTTTTACGGTTGTTATTGGCAAAAGGCTAAAATATCGCACTGTTACCTATGCGGAATGGGACGCGCGGTGGTATCGCTGGATTGATAGGTTTGCGGCGATGAAACCGGAAGTTTTGGCTAAAGTTCCGCAAAAATATGCTGATAAATTTACAGTTGTGGGAGATTTGATTGCGGAAGTAGGCGATCGCAAATCGGAGACAAAAGACGGCGTACAACCCCGACGGGAAATAGAGTTAATTGGATTGTTACCGGGTTCTAAGGCGGCAAAATTAGCTTTAGGTGTACCGTTGTGTTTGGCGATCGCCCAATCGATCCATCGAGTCCGCCCTGAAACGCGCTTTGTAATTCCGGTTGCTCCGAGCTTAGATGTGCAAACTCTAGCACGTTTTGCCGACGCTGAACAAAATCCCTGCTTGCATTTATTTTCCAACGCTAGCGCGGAACTTCATTTAACAGAATCGCCGTTTTTGCAGACAGCAAATGGCTTACAAATAGAACTTTGGACGCAAACTCCTGCCTACGATTTGCTATCAGAATGCAGCCTGTGTTTGACTACTGTGGGGGCGAATACTGCGGAATTGGGTTCGTTAGCTGTACCGATGATTGTGTTGATTCCGACGCAGCAGTTGGATGCGATGAAAGCTTGGGATGGTTTGCCGGGATTGTTGGCAAATTTGCCGTTAGTCGGTTCTGTTTTTGCGACGGGGATTAATTGGCTGATTCTGCAATTGGGGAAGGGAAAGCTTTATGCTTGGCCGAATATCTGGGCGGGCGAGGAGATTGTGCCGGAGTTGATCGGGCGGCTGGAAGCGGATGTTGTGGCTGATTTGGCGATCGACTATTTGAGCCATCCTGATAAATTAGCACGGATTGGCGATCGGCTCCGCAGTGTGCGCGGCGAGTCTGGGGCGGCGCGGAAAATCGCTGAATTGGTTTGTGAAGAAGTCGATTTTTGCGATCGTTAATTGTGGTAGGGGCCCTTTCACCAACAATATCTAACGCCAACCAACAATTTACATAAACCCGCCCCCACCCCACAGAAAATATCAACCTGCATTATCTTAGCAATTTTCCTGATTTTCCCAAATATCGTAGGGGTGGGTTAACCAACAATATCGAACACCAACCAACAATGTAAATAAACCCACCCCCACCCCACAGATAATATCAACCTGCATTATTCCATGATAATCAAAATTGATGCAGCCTGTTAGTTATTTGTTGGGTTGGGGCGGGTTTATATATCCCTGCGCTGCTGACAGATATTGTTTGTGAACCCGCCCTTACAGGTCTTTTTGATATCAACCTAGCCCCGATCGTGCTTGGCAATTACCCAAATAGCGTGAACAACGCCGGGAATAAATCCCAAAAATGTCAGAACCAGGTTGATCCAAAAATCACCTCCAATTCCGACGGTCAAAAATACGCCCAGCGGGGGAATAAAAATTGCAGCGACTATGCGGATTAAACTGCCCATGTGAGTTACTCCAAACGACTTTTCTCTTTCAATTTAACTTCACTGACCGACAGACCCTTTCCCGAAAAATTTAGGCGGTGCTGCGATCGTGTAAACTTCGGTTTCCTCGGCGATTACTTTTCGTAAGTGACCGGGAACTTGCATCAGTCCCAACAGTGTAATCCCGTCTAACATCCGCAACCCACCAATTGTTTTGTCGGCGAGCAATTTGTCGGTAACTTCAGGTTCTGGCCGCGTGTTTATTTCTTGGCTGGAAGCTACCGCAAAACCCCAAGGAGCTCCGTAGGTAGAAATAAAGCTGGTGCAGGATTGAACGTTGGGGAAAACCGATTTCAGGGTGTTGACAATGCGGGCGTGCATTTTCATTTCTGCTGGAGAAACTGGGCCCGCTTGCACTACGAAATACCCGTTAGGTGACAGTATTTTGCGGACTTTCTCAAAATACTCCTTGGTAAACAACTGGAAAGATGGCCCTTCTTCAATGGGATCGGATAAGTCGGAAATCACAATATCCCAATCGTTATCTGTGTTGTCTAAATAGTCCAAAGCGTCGCCGATTACTACTTCGGAACGGGGGTCGTCAAAGGCGTTTTGGTGCATTTCTGGTAGGTGTTCGCGGCAAGCTTCTACTACTTCGCCGTCAATATCTACCATCACTACTTTTTCAACACTTTTCCAGCGCAACACTTCTCTAATTGTAGCTCCTTCGCCACCGCCGAGAACTAGCACTTTTTTGGGCGAACCGTGAGCAATCATGGCTGGGTGCACGAGGGGTTCGTGGTACAGAAACTCGTCGCCCGTACAAGATTGCCATTTCCCGTCCAAAACTAAGCCTTTGCCGTAGGTGCCGGTTTGAACTACGTACATTTCCTGATAGGCTGTTTTTTTGTAAGCGAGCACGCCGATGATGCCGTGAACGTAAATATCCCAAGGGGTAATGTACTCGCTCATCCAAAAGTCTGCACGGACTTCGCTACCTGACATTCAATACTCTCCCAATGTGAACTGCTGTGTCGATTTTCTCGCAAGTATTAATTCCTACCATAAAATGGCGCTGGTGTGTAAGTGCGATCGACACATGGGAGTTATAGCCTTTCCATCTCCCATATGAGGTACTCATGGGCATTGGGCAAACAGGGCATTTGGCAAACAGGGCATTTGGCAAACAGGGCATTTGGCATTGGGATACCTCAACTTGCATATCCACAATCTCACCGCGACGCACCTGACAAACTCTCTGCGGTGTAAATAATCATCCGTTTCACTCTTTCCCAACACTTCTTTTATCGCAAAACTCGATCGCAATGCTATTCATATCATTTATAACAAATCGTGCTACAAAACAATTGTTGGGCTTGCTCTACCCGATGGGTAAGGTGCGTCGCTATCAGATTTGCAATTCAATGCCAGTAATTTATCGCAAGCGACACATCCTACGAATACTTTTATCGCAAAACTTTATAAAACTGGTGTTAATACTTGTACCCACGCAGGTTGGCTACAAAGTTGTTGGTCACAGGTTATTTGTTGCAGGGCAATTATTCACTTTCAAGTCGCTGCTAGAAGTTGGCGATCGGTGTTTATATTGAATATATTGGTCAATATTGGCGATCGCACCACCTGAACTTAAGTGCTGACCAACAAGTATAATTTACTAATCAATAAGCAGGAGCTTACCTAAGTATATGCTGAAAAATCTTCTGATGTTTGACCTCAAGTTTTGGAAAAAAGTGAGCCGGAAACTAAAAAGCTTTATGCTTGGCATTGCGACAGTCACCCTGTGTACAGTGATATTAGCTAGTTGCACGAAAGCAGAAGCCCCTTTGCGAGTCGGTGCCAATGTTTGGCCTGGCTATGAAACTCTGTACTTGGCTCGCAGTTTAGGGTACTATGACAATACTCCTATTCGATTAGTAGATTACCCTTCAGGTACAGAAGAGGTACGAGCCTATCGAAATGGAGAAATTGAAGCAGCGGGCATATCCATCGACCAAGCTTTGGTATTGGCAGCAACCAATCCCGACGTAAAGATTGTAGTTGTAATGGATTTTTCTAACGGTGGGGATGTGATTCTCGGCAAACCAGAGATTCCAAATTTGCAAGGCTTAAAAAACCGACCAGTAGGCGTCGAATCTACTGCACTAGGAGCATTCATAATTACCCGTGCCTTAGAACAAAAAGGTATGTCACCTAAAGATATCAAAATTGTTTCTTTAGGAGTATCGGAACATGAACGAGCTTTTAAAGATGGAAAGGTAGATGCTGTTGTTACCTTTGGATATGCTCGGACAAAGCTGCTAGCAGTAGGCGCAAAACAACTGTTTGATAGTTCGCAAATCCCCGGTGAAATTGTCGATGTTCTGATAGTACGCGACGATGTAATTAACAAGCAGCCCAAGGCTTTGCAGGCTTTAGTTGACGGTCGGTTTCGTGCCCTAGATTACTTGACAAAAAATCCCCAGGATGCTGCTATTCGCATCGCTCCCCGCACAGGAGTGACTCCAGAACAATTCTTAGAATCTTTAAAAGGGCTGAGCAGTCCAAGCCTCCAAGAAAATCAAAAGTTACTAGGGAAAACAGATCCGTCATTGCTGAATGGCGTCAAGCGATTGTCTCAAGTGATGCTAGAAAACAAGTTGCTGCCAAAAGCTGTAAATCCTGCTCCTTTGTTGGACGACAGATTGGTCAAGAAAGTGAAATATTGATCGATTATAATTCTAGTTAGTCGGGAACAAATATGAGTTTTAAGTGACTATTGATTTGCATATTTTGGGTTGAAATTAGCAACAACAATCTAGGAACTCAAATTTATATCATTTCTAACTATGAAACAATTCCCTTTTTCTCTACGTTTATCAATTCCTTTAATCCTGTTGACTTTCGGCAGTTTGCTGGGTTTATTTTCTTTTGAACGAGAGGTACATCAGTCGTATCGGCGGCAAGAAGAAAAAGGAATTAACGATTTAAAGTTTTCTGCAAATCAAATCTCAGGAATGCTGGAATATTTGTACCGCAGAGGAGATGTTGAGCAAGTGGAAATCGCAATTAGCAAGTTGGGTAGCGAGCGAAATATCCGCTTAGCGTTGCTTTGTGATGAAAATAACCGAGTAATTTTGGCAACCCGTTACGAATTGCGGAATCACCCGATCGCCGAAATCTCGTTACCTAACTATTTGCCAGAAGAATTTTTCAAAGTTCGGGAAAAGATGTCAGGAGAAGTCAAGCTTGCTCAAAATAAAGAGAGTACCTGGGCAATTTATCCGGTTTTGTTGGGGGCCCAGCCGGGAGAAGTTCGCCCTTCGAGAGTCGGCATTCTTTTGGTAGAGTATGATATTTTGTTATTCAAGCAGCAATCTTATGCAGATACTTTGCAGCGATCGGCCGAAACGAGTATTGGGTTAGCTGTATTTTGCATAATTGTCTGGTTGTTTTTCGATCGAACCTTGACAGGGCGGGCTGCGAGGCTGGTAGCAGCGAGCAATAGCTTCAGCCAAGGAAAATTGGACGCGCGCGCGCAACTGGGAGGATCTGATGAACTTGCTCAGATTGCGGCCGCTTTTAACCAAATGGGCGATCGCATTCAGTCTGATACGGAGGTGCTCCAAGACAGCGAGAAACGTTTCAGAAGCTTGGTTTCCAATCTCCCGGGTGCGGTTTATCGATGGGTATTCGATGCCGACTGGACGATCGAGTTTATCAGTGATGCGATCGCAGATATTTCGGGCTACTCCGCCACCGATTTTATTGACAATCGAGTGCGAAGTTTTAACAGTATCATCCATGCTGAAGATGCAGCAATGGTACAGAAGATTATCGATAAAAGAATCTTGAAAAAACGGGATTATATCATCGAGTACCGCATTATTAGAGCGGATAAGACTGTGAGATGGGTGTCAGACAAAGGTCAAGGCATATTTAATGAAAACGGCGATCTTCTCTGGCTTGACGGAGTAATCTTTGACATCACCAAGCGCAAGCACGCTGAGGCAGAAATGCGTCAAATTTTAGAACTTAAGGATAAACTTGCGGCTACTGCTACTGCTCAATCTAAACAACTCAAACAAACTCTGCAAGATTTACAGAAAACCCAGGCTCAACTAATTCAAACAGAAAAAATGTCTTCCCTCGGTCAAATGATCGCTGGTGTAGCCCACGAGATTAATAACCCTGTTAATTTCATTCACGCCAATCTTTCTCACGTTAGTACCTACAGTCACAACCTATTAAGTTTAATCGATTTGTACCAGCAGGAATATCCGAATCCTAAGGCGGAAATTGCAGATTTGATTGAAGATAGCGATCTGGAGTTTGTCGGCGAGGATCTGCCGAAAATATTGTCTTCAATGAAAGTGGGTACTAATCGCATTCGTGAAATTGTACTAAGTTTGCGAAACTTCTCTCGCTTGGATGAATCAGACCTCAAACCAGTGAATATTCATCAAGGACTTGATAGCACGCTTTTGATTTTACAGAGTGCTGTCAAAGCCAAACCCAATTTTAAGGAGATTGAGATTGTCAAAGATTATGGAGATTTGCCACTCATTGAATGTTATGCGGGGCAGCTAAATCAAGTATTTATGAATATTTTGAGTAATTCTATATATGCTTTGCACAATCCCGAAAATCACGATTCCCAAAAACATCAAGCTCACTCTCAAGGTCAGATTATAATTAGTACATTTATTTCAAAAAACAATTTGGTAAAAATCAGTATTAAGGATAATGGGCCGGGAATAGATGACGCAGTGAAAACAAAAATTTTTGACCCTTTCTTTACGACAAAACCAGTGGGTACAGGTACAGGTTTGGGGCTATCAATTAGCTATCAAATTGTGGTGGACAAACACGGCGGGAGGTTGGAGTGCATATCGACAGTGGGAGAAGGGACTGAATTTGCGATCGAGATTCCGATCGCCAAATCCCGCAGTTAATCTAAGCTGTAGCCTTTCTCAGAAAGATGAGGTACTAATGGGCATGGGGCATAGGGCATAGGGCATAGGGCATAGGGCATAGGGCATAAGAGGGTGCATCTGGCGCAAGGCAAATATATCCGTAGGGGCGAAGCATGACCTCCGTCAATATGGGATTATAACTAATAACTTATATGCGGTCATGCTTCTTCAGGCTTCAAAAACCAGATGCACCCGCATAAGACTAGCGGGCATACCTCACTTTTTTGAGAAAGGCTATATTTTTAGTTGACTAATTTACAGATATCGGCTAATGAAACGGCGCCGCGAGCAAAGTGTGTCAATTTGAGCTGCGAATGTATTATCACTCTGCTGTCTGACTATTAGGATCTATATCCCCTCTAACCCCCTTAAAAAAGGGGAGTAGGGGGTGGGACAGGAGTATTCTCAAAGTCCCCCTTCTTAAGGGGGATTTAGGGGGATCTAGACTAAGTTAGAAGCGAGATTTTTCAGGGATTTTAGTCTTAATAAGCTAAACTGAGGGATAATAAAAACTCCCTATGACCGCGGCTCCTCCTAGTTTGATGTGAAACCCTATGTCTACTGTCACTTTTGGTTTATTAACCCCCTCCGCGGCAGAGGCCGGGGCATCCTACGGTAGCAGCCAACCGCCGCAACGCCCCACCACATCGGCACAGTGGATCGAGGTGTTGGTGGACTCTCCTTTCAGGGGCGCGGGGGACTCGCCGGGGGAGGAAAACAAGTTATTTACCTATCGCTTACCTGCGGAATTGAACGTGCAGCCGGGGGATATTTTGAGTGTACCCTTTGGCAGCCAACAGGTAGGGGCGATCGCAATTCGGTTCGTTTCTCAACTGCCGGCAGACTTAGATCCGGGGCGGGTGAAAGATGTCGAAGATGTTGTCAGTACGGGCTTTTTTCCGCCTACTTACTGGCAATTGCTCGAACGAGTATCTGCTTATTATTGTACAACATTAATTCAAGTAATTAGAGCTTCGCTGCCACCCGGTTTGTTAAGCCGTTCAGTGCGCCGGATTAGGTTAATTAAAGATGCTGTTTCTCCAAATGCCGAAACATTTTTGAATCCCGCCGCCAGTCAAATTTTGCAATTGCTGCAAGCTCAAAAAAAGGGCGATTACACTTGGCAATACCTTCAGCGCCAAGTCAAGGGAAGTTATCGGGGATTGAAAGATTTATTGCAACGCGGTTGGGTAGAAAGTTATTTAGAACCGCCCAATCCTCCGAAACCACAACTCAAACCGGCAGTGATATTAATCCCCAGCGCCTTTGTCACGGATTTAACTAAGCGCCAACAAGAAGTATTGGAAGTTTTGCGGCGCGGCGGCGGTGAAATGTGGATGAATGATTTGCTGAGAATTTGCAGCGCGGGTGCTTCGGTTGTCAAAAATTTGGAACAGAAAGGTAGCGTTGTCATCGATCAAAGGGAAGTTCTCAGGGGCGATCGCGGAATTGCTCAATTACCCGATGCACCGAAAAAGTTAACTCGTTTTCAAGCTGACGCTTTAGGGTTTATTAACAGTTTTTCGGGATTCCGTCAAGTGCTGTTGCACGGCGTTACCGGTTCTGGTAAGACTGAAGTGTATTTGCAGGCGATCGCCCCAATCCTCGCCAGTGGCAAATCCGCCCTCGTGCTCGTCCCGGAAATCGGGTTGACACCGCAACTGACAGACAGATTCCGCGCCCGGTTTGGCGAGCAAATTTGCGTGTACCACAGCGGGCTATCCGACGGCGAACGTTACGATACATGGCGGCAGATGCTCACAGGAACGCCACAAATTGTCATCGGCACGCGATCGGCCATTTTCGCACCATTACCGCACCTCGGCTTAATTATCCTCGACGAAGAACACGACAGCAGCTTCAAACAAGACCAACCAGCGCCCTGCTACCACGCCCGCACCGTTGCCAAATGGCGCGCCGAATTAGAAAATTGTCCGTTAATTTTAGGTTCCGCAACGCCAGCTTTAGAGACGTTGGTAGGGACGCGCCGAGATTATCACTCGTTACCAACTATCCATTATTTATCATTACCAACGCGCGTTTATTCCCGCCCGATGCCGCCCGTGGAAGTAGTGGATATGCGCCAAGAATTGCGGCAAGGGAACCGCTCAATTTTCAGCACTTCTTTGCAAAATGCCCTGGAACAATTGCAAGCAAGACAACAGCAAGGCATCCTATTTATTCACCGCAGAGGACACAGCACGTTTGTGTCTTGTCGGAGTTGTGGCTATGTGATGGAATGCCCGAATTGCGATGTTTCTCTATCTTATCACCAGGTCGGCGAAGGCACAGCAGAAATCCTGCGCTGTCACTACTGCAACCACACGGAAAGACATCCTCAAAATTGTCCAGAATGCAGTTCTCCTTACTTCAAAAACTTCGGTAGCGGCACTCAGCGAGTGGAACAGGAATTAACGAGATTGTTTCCAGAATTGCGGGCGATTCGGTTTGATAGCGATACTACTAGAAATAAGGGCGATCACCGCCGATTGTTAACTCAATTTGCGAATGGGGAAGCTGATATTTTACTTGGTACGCAAATGCTGACGAAGGGGTTAGATTTAGCTCAAGTTACATTGGTGGGAGTTGTGTCTGCTGATGGATTGCTGAATTTATCGGATTATCGCGCCAGCGAACGGGCTTTTCAAACTTTAACTCAAGTTGCGGGCCGTGCGGGTAGAGGCGACGATCCGGGGCGGGTAATTATTCAAACTTACACTCCCGAACATCGAGTGGTTCAAGCTGTGAAGCGGCACGAATATACAAGTTTTGTGGAAACAGAATTAGCAGAAAGGGCGGCGCTGAATTATCCACCTTCGGGGCGGTTGATTTTGTTGCGGTTGAGTAGTGTGGATGCGGCGGAGGTGGCGGTGACTGCGGTACAATTGGCGTCTGTTTGTCAACAGTATATCGATCGACTTTCGGTGACTGGCTGCGAGATGTTGGGGCCTGCACCGGCGGCGATTATGCGGGTGGCGAACCGCTATCGGTGGCAGATTTTGCTGAAGTTACCTTTGGATGAGTCGCTGGATTTGTCGGATTTAGTCGGGTTGCGCGATTCCCTTCGGGATAGCTTCGCTTCACGTACGCCGCGTTCTGTTAGTCTAACTATTGATGTCGATCCGTTGAATTTTGGTTGATTGGGGATGGAAAAGCGAGAGATGCAAAGATCAGACGGCGGTTGAAACCGCGTCTACACAAACAATGTCCGCCTCCGCGGACTCAAGAAAACAACATAAATTTTAACGGTAGCCTCTTCAACCCGCGGAGGCGGGTTTTGTCTGTATAGACGCGGTTTCAACCGCCCGGTATTCTTTTCCCAAGCGTATCAGATTATGAATAATTTTCCCCCGCGCCAGATTAATTGTGAAGCTGACTTAATTGCTACCCAAAATCGGATTAATTCTATTTTGGATCGCCGAAAACTGACACAAGATGACCGAGATTACTTAAATGTGCTGGGTATTCTTGTCTATGATTACGAACAAAAACATGAGCCAATGCCTGTGCTGAAGGGGATTAAATTGCTCAAGGCTTTGATGGTTGAAGCTGAGCTTTCAGAAAAAGACTTGGTTGATATTTTTTCTACTGAGTCTCTGGTGGCTGAGGTTTTGAATGGTAACAGGGAACTGACGGTGAGTCAAATTCAGAAATTAGCTGAGTTATTTCATTTATCGCCTGGGGCATTTTTTGAGTAAAATTAATCCGATTCCCACTCTCGATCGATTCTTTCTAAGTCTTTCACGGCTCCCAATTGTTGAAAGATTTGATGGGCTGTATTGTAATATTGTTGGGCAAGTTCTGGGTTGTTGCGCTGGCGTTCAAGTCGTGCTAAATCGTAGTTAGCCTCAGCAATTTTTGCAGATTCTCCCAGTTCTTGTAATTTCGATAAAGCATCTTTGATCAGCGGTTCTGCGGTTTCAAAATTGCCTCTAAGCATCTCAATTTCTCCCAAACAACCGATCGAAGTTGCCATCCCTTCGCGATCGCCCAATTCTGTCCTTAATTCCAAAGATTGTCGATACAACCTCTCTGCTTCATCCCAATTGCCACGATCTCGCTCTATATCTCCCAATAATCCCCAACTATTTGCCATCTGTTCGCGATCGCCCAATTCTATCTCAACTTCCAAACATTGCCGATACAGTCGTTCTGCTTCATCCCAATTGCCACGACATTGCTCGACATATCCCAATACTTTCCAACTATATGCCATACCAGAAAGATCACCCAATTCTATCTCAACTTCCAAAGATTGGCGGTACAATCTCTCTGTTTCATCCCAATTGCCGCGACATTGCTCGATATATCCCAATTCTTTCCAAATATATTTTATACCAGAGCGATCGTTATATTCGCTGAAAATTTCCAAAGCTTGTTGATAGTAACGCTCAGCTTCAGTCAAATTCCACATTTCTTTTGCCACCCATCCTAACTGCTGGTAGGTGCTTGCTTGAGAATATATATCTCCGATTGCTTGTTCAATGTCTAAACATTCCTGATAAAAAACAGTCGCCTGTTGCCAATCTCGCAAATCCTTACAGACATTCCCCAAATAATACAAAGCATTAGCTTCACCGCGACGGTTTCCCAGCGTGCGGCTAATTTCCAGCGATGCTTGATAGGCACTCATTGCTGCCAAAAATTGTCCCTCTTGCCGATAAGACGCACCCAATTCATTGTAAACTTCAGCTTGCAACGATAAATTTTCACTTTCCTTTGTTAACTCCAAGGCTGATTCTAAATACTCCCTCGCTTTAACCAGATTTCCTTGACTGAGATAAGCAACTCCTAATTGATGTAAAATATTGCTGCAACCACTAGGATTTTTTTCTGTTCCAGAATGACTCGGCTTGTAGTCCATCAACAAAGACTCTAAAAGTTCAATGCGTTCTTGCTTTTCAGGCGTTTCTAATGTCCTAAAACTTCTTTGCGAATCGAGAGTCCTAGCAACGGCATCATCTCTAGTAGCTTGAGTAGTTTTAAACAGAAATACTCCCGATCTCCACGCCCAAAAATCCGCTGCAAACTTCGCCAAACGAGTAATCGCATAGTCCGGCAAAACAAACAGCATCGGATGGGGAACGCTTTTCTTATAAGCATCTCGCACCCAATTAAGGTCTTGTAAAACCGGAGGATATTCGCCAAATTTGCCGATCGACTTTTCCAATCCCCGCACAATTAAAACTAATTTTTTATTGGGTTCTCGCTGAATAGTAGGTAAAATTTTGATAATTTCATCTCGGAGGAAACGCAAATTCTCATCAAAATTCAAAACTTCAAATTGAGTTTCTTGAGAAATCGGATGATTTTGCAATCCCTCAATTAGAAAATCAGCTTCCGTATTAAAATTAACTTCTACAAACCCAATTGTAAACTTATCCGAAAAATCAACAAACGTCAACAGTTGAGTAAATACCTGCGGATTTCGCGATATAAATTGCCTAATTTCTAAATCTCTATTATTCTGGGTTGACATTAGATTCTCTCGCATCTCGAAGAGCTTTTTTGAATTCTTCACTTTGCTTGACTACCGGATTCGGATAGTTCCATCGATTTTTGCCGTTGTATTCCAAAACCGAAGTATTGAATAACATTAATTGACCGACATCATCTTTAGTAATATTTTTTGTCAAACAAACTTCAGCTAAAACTGGGTAGTGACTTTGCGGAATAAACCGCTCAAAATTAAATTGCTCTTGTTTAATTGCATAAATAACATCTTCAGCATTTATTTTATCATGCTCGTTAGTGCTGGCAGTTAAACAAGCCGTCTGCATCATCTGCATGAGTTGGCGAACGTGCCCACCGCTGGCTTTTGCCAATTCCAGCAATTGTTCGCGAGACTCAAAGATTTTATCAACTTCAACCCGGCGCTCGATTAAACTAGCAATAGTATCTAAGCCTGTTTGGTTGTAATTTAAGTCACAATCATCTCGATTAAACTCATAGATATTGACCATCGGGACAATGTGAGGATTGCCAAAATTATTATTGAGGTTTTTAGTAGAAGAAAGAACTGAAAGGGGTACTGTGTAAACGATAGTACAATCTAGTTGTTGAAGTTGAGCCGCATAATCAAAAAATAAATGATTCGCTACCTCTGGAGGAACGCGGTCTAAATTGTCAAATATAATCAGAAATCCTTTATATCTGGGAAACTTTTTCCGCATTTTTTTGACAGCATCATTTAACAGTAAGTTGATATCTGCTTTTAAGCGAGAAATATCTTTTTCTAAAGTTTGGCGAATTGTTTTCTTCTGCTTATCAGAACCTTTGATTTGTGCCAGTAACTTTACTAACAACTTTGCTAAAAATGGAGCTTCTGGCCCCAAAGTTACTTCTCCTTCGACACTTACGGAACTTTCAACACTTCGTTCTGTTTCTTGGGTGACATCCTTAAACCAAGCCTCAAAATTCTCCATCAGCCTAGTATCTAATTTCAGTCCCAGCCGACGCATTTCAAACTCAACTTGCTTAATGGTGATCAAATAAAAATCTGTATAACCGACATCATTAATATCTGTCTCTTCGTTGACCTCCAGATAAATGACGCGATAATATTTTTCCCACTCCTTTTGAATTAGCTTCAATTCGGTACTTTTGCCGCAGCCCCGATGTCCTGTAAACAGAATTGTGGTATACTTTCCGGCTTCTTGAAAATCTAAACGGGTATTCACACTTGCGATCGCTGTTGTTTTGCGAACGCCTGATAAGTTAACATAATAGCGATCGAGGTCATCGCCTTCTAAGGGTTCGACATTACAAAGTTGATAGGCTGTTTTGAGGGTAGTGGCGCGGTTTATAGGAAGAGTAGTCATAGGTGTTTAATTTAGTAGATGTATTGCAGGCAACCTGAACAATGTATCAAAATTATGTTATTTATCTAATTCGATTTTATCACAATAGGTTCGTAGTGAGGACTTTAGTCCGCAAGCAAAGAAAGGACTGAAGTCCTTACTACGAACCTATCGATCGCATCAATCAACTACGGCAAATCGGTTTCACCCATCAAATAAAGGTCGCACTCCCGGGCCACGCCGCGCCCTTCATTAATCGCCCAAACCACCAAACTTTGTCCCCGGCGACAGTCCCCAGCCGCAAAAACTCCCGGAATACTGGTTGTATACTTTTCGTGCTCGGCTTTCACATTGCTGCGGGCGTCGCGTTCCAATCCCAGCGCATCCAACAGCGGCTGTTCCGGGCCCAGGAAGCCCATCGCTAGCAACACAACCTGCGCCGGCAACACTTTTTCAGTACCGGGAATTTGCTTGGGAATAAACTGCCCTTTCTCGTTTTTCGCCCACTCCACCTCAACAGTGTGCACGGCTTTGACGTTGCCGTTTTCGTCGCCCTCGAACTTCGTGGCGGTGGTGAGATAGCCGCGCGGGTCATCGCCGAATTTGGCTGCGGCTTCTTCTTGGCCGTAATCCAAGCGGTAGACTTTCGGCCATTCGGGCCAGGGATTGTTGGCTGCCCGTTCCGAGGGCGGTTTGGGCAGGATTTCTAGCTGTACCAGGCTTTTGCAGCCGTGGCGGATGGAGGTGCCCACGCAGTCGGTGCCGGTGTCGCCACCGCCGATAATCACCACATCTTTGCCTTCGGCGGAGATGAAGTTATCGTTGGTGCTCTTGTCTAATACTGCTTTGGTGTTGGCTGTCAAAAAGTCCATCGCGAAGTGGATGCCTTTTAATTCCCGCCCTTCGATGCCTAAGTCGCGGGGTTTGGTGGCGCCGGTACAGATTACAACTGAGTCGTATTCTTTTAGCAGTTGTTCGGCTGGTAAGTCTTTCCCGACTTCGGTGTTGCAGACAAATGTTACGCCTTCGTCTTCGAGGACTTTGAGGCGGCGCATCACGACTTGTTCTTTGTCCAATTTCATGTTGGGGATGCCGTACATTAACAGGCCTCCCGGTCGATCGGCTCTTTCGTATACAGTTACCAAATGACCGGCTTTGTTCAATTGCGCCGCAGCCGACAAACCAGCGGGCCCGGAACCGATAACAGCGATTTTTTTGCCGGTGCGTTTAGCTGGTGGTTCGGCGGTAATCCAGCCTTCATCCCAGCCTTTATCGATAATCGACGCTTCGATATTTTTAATCGTGACAGGCGGGTTGTTGATGCCGAGCACGCAAGCGCCTTCGCAGGGTGCGGGACAGACTCTGCCGGTGAATTCGGGGAAGTTGTTGGTTTTGTGCAGTCTGTCTAGGGCATCTTTCCACAATCCCCGATATACTAAGTCGTTCCATTCGGGGATGAGGTTGTTAATCGGGCAGCCGCTTGCCATGCCGCTGATGATGCTGCCCGTGTGGCAAAATGGGATGCCGCAGTCCATGCAGCGCGCGCCTTGGCTGCGGAGTTTGTCTTCCTCCATCGGTAGGTGAAATTCGTCCCAGTTGTGGATTCGATCGACTGGTGAGAGTTCGGAGGGCAATTCGCGCAAGAATTCGATAAAGCCTGTTGGTTTTCCCATAGTGCTGTTTTTGTTAGAATTTACTATTCTGATAATTTGTCAAAGCTGAGGCCTGTAGGCTTCTGAAATAACTATTGTGATATAAATTGCGGGCGATCGCACCTCAGATAGATCAATTCGTACCTTACATCTTCTATATTGCCCTAGCTACACATCATCTGGCCCAAAAACGCTGTTTGTTCTTTAGTCTGCTTGGCCTAGACGAGAGTTTGACTCTGACGTGGTTTCAAGCGTCGAGTTCGATTTTTTGGATATATGGCACTATTCTCAACAACAGGCGTTTTGCCTGTTCCACAAAGAATTAATTTGATTGTGGGCTGTCCCGCCCGCTTTTCAATAACTTATTGAGAATAGTGCCATATCTCAAATATTGCTGATACTCCCACATCTGGCAACTTTTCAGCGCAGTCCCATCGTGCTGCTCTCTAAATACTATAATACCAGTAGTTTTTATAATAAAAGTGGTTCTTAAGGAGGACTAAAGTCCTCAGGAAGAAGGACTAAAGTCCTGACTACGAACCTTTTTTGTGACGGGTGATTTACTAGAGATGGTATCAATGCTTTGTGCAATCAATTGGGGATAACAAAACTGCGCGAACTTACGGCGGCTGCAAAAATAAAAAAAATTACTCCCATCCCCAATAACCCAACAGCTAAACTGAAGAGAAATATCAACCCATCTGACGGTTCGTAGGTATTCTCATCAATTTGGCGGCGCACAATAAAGTATTGTTTAGTTGAGATTAACACGGTTGCTAAACCCACCAGAGAGAAGACTAAACCCAACTTCCAACCCGTGCCGTGACGGTGCTGTATGGGGATTTGCACGACGCGAAACCGCACGATCAGGACGCCAAAACCCATGAGGGCGATCGCACTTCGCATCCACGAGAGAAAGGTTCGTTCGTTTGCAGAGCGATCGATCGCCTTTGACAGATTTTCCTGCTTGAGTTTTTCCTCGTCTACTGTCATCGGCTTGAAGGAAATATCTGGGGCGATCGAACTTTTGGATATATTTAGGAAACACTCGGATTATTCGGGACTCATGAAACTAGCTGCGGTACCGGGAACTGAAAAGATAAAATAAATTACTCCCATGCCCAAAAGTACGATCGCCAAACTAAACAGCAGTACCCACCTGTCCGTAGGTTCGTAAGTATCGTAATCGATATCGTGACGCACAGCAAAGTAGTGCTGAGTGGAAATTAACACTGTCAGCAAACCCACCACAGAAAACAGCAAACCCAACTTCCAGCCATTACCCGGAGTCGGCAAAAGAGGCGGGTGGAAGGCTCGCAGGCGGACGATGACGACGCCAAAACCCATCAGGGCGATCGCTGTTCGCATCCACGCTAAATAAGTGCGCTCGTTTGCTAAATGATCGCGCACCCGCGAGGGATTGTGTCGCTTGGTTTTTTGCGTATCTGCTTTTGGCGATTTAAATGGTAACAGCATAGATCGAACTCTTAATTTTGGCTGGAAACCTGGAGGAATATTTATTTTTTTAGCTTCTTTTCTGGTTGTATCGGAATGATTTAACCACAGAGAACACAGAGGGCACAGAGAGGGAAGATAGAGATGAATACAGAACGATGGAATCGGATTTGATATCAGGGGGAACTTGTATGCGCTAAAGCAGAGATTTTATGTTAGCATTTTAAGTCAGTTTATCTCAGCTTAAACCATAAAATCTTATTAAAATTATCATAAATATTTATTACCCAAAACTCGTACATTATCTGTCTTGATAGAAAGCAAATTACAAAGGTTTTATTGATATTTATCGAGACACAAAGAGCGGCAGTAGCCGATAAGTAAGCTGTACTGAATTTAAATTGTATATTGCGATGACCATCAAAAATTCTCTCCTCCTTTCTTTACCCTCCGAGCGAAGCAGTTATAGTCCTCTCCCTCTCGAACAGCATACACAATCTAGATGCAGTACAGCTTATTTCCCCTCTACTAGCAACTCCTCAAAATCGGCGGCCGGCACGGGAGGGCTGAACAAATATCCTTGCATAGCATCGCACTCGTAGCGCCAGAGAAAATCTCTTTCTGCTTCTGTTTCAACTCCTTCGGCAACTACTTCAAGACAGAGACTGTGCGCCATTTCAATAATCGCTTTCACAATCGCTGCATTTGTGCAACCATCGGTAATGTTGCTGATAAAACAGCGGTCAATTTTTAAAACATCGAAGGGATATTGTGTCAGATAGCTTAAGGAAGAATAGCCTGTGCCGAAATCGTCAATAGATATAGAAACTCCTAAATCTTTCAATTGTTGCAAAGTAGCGATCGCACTTTCGGCATCCTTCACCATCATACTTTCGGTGAGTTCTAATTCCAAACTGCTCGGTGCTAAACCAATTTCTGCTAAAATTTCGGCAACTCTGCTGCTGAGATTCGCCTGGTTAAATTGGCGCGGCGACAGATTTACCGCTACTTGCTGCAAGGAAAAACCAGCGTTTTGCCAAAGTTGCATTTGCCTGCAAGCTGTTTGCAAAACCCACTCGCCTAATTGTACGATGAAACCAGTTGCTTCAGCATCTGGAATAAATTCGGCGGGCGAAATCAGCCCTTTTTCTGGATGCAGCCAGCGCACTAAGGCTTCGGCGCTCATAATTTGACCCGTCTGAACATCGATCTGCGGCTGATAGTAAACTTGGAATTCTTCTCGATCGAGGGCGCCGCACAGATTTGTTTTTATCTGCTCTAATTTATCTGCGGCTTCTTGCAGCAATTCGTTGCTTTCCGATCGCAAATTACTCTGCTGTTTGGCCAAAGCTGCTTGTTTTTTCAAGCGGCTCGATACGGCGCCCACAAGTTCAGCTTTAGTAAAAGGCTTAGTCAGGTAATCATCAGCTCCCAATTCCATGCCTTGGCGCATTTCAGAGCGCTCGGCTTTACCAGTCAGAAACACAAAAGGTACTGTAGCAGTAACAGGATGCGATCGCAATGCCGCCAGCACCCCATAGCCGTCAAGTTGCGGCATCATTACATCGCAAAGAATCACGTCAGGAAGATTTGACACCGCCGCATTTAAGCCGATCGCTCCATTTTCTGCACCCGTCACGTCGAAACCTTCAGCTTTGAGGAGTTTGAGAATATTCTCGCGAATTACTCTATCGTCCTCAATCACTAGAATCTTGTTCATATGTCATTCCCTGAAAGCGATATAATTGACCCTGTAGTTGAACCCGATCGGTGTGAGAATAGCTGAGAACGCACAGCTCGATCGACTTCACAGCGGAATATTTTCCGACAAAAATAGCAGACGCCCCTGAAAAACCCTCATTTTCCAAGGACAACTTGATTAATGTTTCTCTGCTTACTTAGCGCCGTCCGTATTATTACGAGGTTAGTTAATAAATCTCTAAACTTAATTTTAGGCGATCGACAGTTAGCAGCACCCTGAATAACTGCTAAACTGATTGTGCCACTAGAGCGATCGTCTGCAAACAATCTCAACCTATTTATAACAGTTGCCAAAAACAATGCAACTGCCCGCAAGTTTAAAACCCTTGCGGAGTAAGTCTTTCCTCATTGTTTAGTGTAAAACCTCAAATCAAACATCAAAAATGGTATTACCAAGTGGATTTCCTGAACCCGCAAATATTGGCGTCATAGAAGTTAAGCAATATCCTCAGTACCGCGCTGTCACCTACACCCACGCGGGCGATTTGCGACAAGCGACAGGAATCGCATTCAATCCTTTGTTTCAACACATCAGCAACAACCAAATTGCGATGACAACGCCAGTAGAAGCGCGCTACACTGCAACTTCCGAGCAAATCGATGCAATTCCTGTTGCAGAAGTTTCATTCCTGTATCCCGCACCAAATATCGCCCCCAGCAGCGTTAACCCTGCTGTGGAAGTCACGGATACTTCACCGATGACAGTTGTCAGTATCGGCGTGCGCGGCGCCTACACTTGGGAAAGCTACGAAAATAACCTCTCCCAACTCAAAGATTGGCTTCAACAACATCCCGAATACGAAATAGCCGGGCCGCCGCGCCGCTTTTTTTACAATTCGCCCATGACGCCGGAATCCACTAAAATCAGTGAAGTACAAATTCCTATCGAACGTTCTAATAAATAAAGTCAGCAGTCAGCAGTCGGTAGTTATTTGTTATTTGTTATTTGTTATTTGTAAGGGGATACCAATCACAAATGAGTAGCAACCAATTACCAATTACCAGTTACCGATGCCCCATGCCCCATGCCCCATGCCCCATGCCCATCCTGTCAACTGCCGCTGATGTGAACCACGAGTTCGCGAATGTGGCCCCGCTGGCGGTGTTCCCAAAGGTAAATTCCCTGCCAAGTTCCTAACAATAATCTACCGCGTGCGATCGGGATTTGTTCAGAAGTATGAGTCAGTACAGTGCGAATGTGCGCCGGCATATCGTCTGGGCCTTCCGCATCGTGAATGTAACTTGCGCCCTCCGGTACCAGTTTCGCCAAAAAATTAGCCAAATCCGTCAGTACATCCGGATCAGCATTTTCTTGAATCACCAAGCTAGCAGAAGTGTGGCGCAAAAACAAGCTACAAAGTCCTGTTTTAATACCTGAATTTGCTACCACATCTTCTATCTTAAGACTGATATTGTACAGAGACTTGCCTGTAGTTTTAATTTTGAGTATTTCTTGGTGATGAAGCATTCGATTTTAGATTTTAGATTTTAGATTTTAGATTTTTTGCATCAATCTTTAATTGATATGTCAACCGCAGATGTCAGGCAGATTAACACAGATAAACGCAGATAATTTCAAGATAGCAAAGCTTGGGAATGCAATTGTTCGTCTATTGTTGGTGTAGACGAGATTTCAATCGCCGTCATCCTAATCCTCATCTTTAAAATAGTCTACAACAGCTTGGGCGATCGCCTCCGTACCGTGCTTATCCAACTTATCCGACAAACGGGGCGGGTGCAGCGGCTTGTGCAAAAACCCCCAATCCCCCTCAAAAAACTCCGCCGCAGTCACAACTTGGTGTTCCGCATACTTTTCCAGCCACTCCAACAAGACAGCAGCTTCGGCAAAACCATCTCTCATGATAGAAACAACAGGTATTTCCAAGCGCAAAGCTTCCGAAAAAGTGCTGTATCCCGGTTTAGAAACCATGCGGCCGCAGACAGGCATCATATCGACCGGGCGCGGTAAAATTGGGAAAGATTGTGCAAACTGCTGATGTTTGACTCTAATCAAATTCGGCAAATCGGGAGCTCCCGCATCAAAAGTGATAAATTGCCAATCGCTAAATTGCTGTAAATTGTGATAAGGAATTGCCTCTAAACCCAGTCCGCCAAAAGTCAGCAACACAGTTTTTTCCGGCGGTGATTCAATTCCAAATACTTCCCGAATTTTATCATTACTGTAGCGAGGATTGCCGCCAGTCAAGCCGACATCTTCAATATTAGGAAAAGCTGGCATCGGTTCGTGTAAAGGAAGACGAAAAAGCCGATCGCACTTTCCGAAGCATTCACCAATCCAATCCGCCATTTCGTCAAATTCTCCGCCCCAATCTCGATAGATAAAGTCCCACCCAAAATTGCTCATCATCCAGCAAGGAACCCCAGCCGCTGCGGCCATTCGCGTTGCTAAAGGAGGAATATCTGCCAGCACCAAACCCACGCGATTTTGCTTAAGAAAATTCACTTCGCCTGCAATTAGTGAATTTTGCTTTTCCCGAATTTCCCGCAATTTTTCGAGAGTCGCCTCTTGATCCATATGCAAACTATCAGCCTGCACAACTCCGACATCAAAAGCGCGGGGACGGAGGATGAAATCACCAGTAATATAACATTCTAGCAGCCAACGAGGTGCAGTTGTGGTGATAATTAGTAAGATATCTGGGTTTAATTCTTGGATTTTTGCAGCTACGGAGGAAACTCGGACGGCATGGCCGAATCCATGATTGGTGATGGCAATATATAATGTTGGTCGAGACATTGGTAATGGGTAATGGGTAATGGGGAATGGGGAATGGGGAATGGGGAATGGGGAATGGGGAATGGGGAATGGGGAATGGGGAATGGGGAATGGGGAATGGGGAATGGGGCATTGGCCCGCGCAGGGCATCGGGCATCGATCCGAAGAGAATTTGTAGCAACTAACTAATGACTAATAACGTTCGCGAGCGGGGACGCTCGCACTATGACTAATAACTAATAACTAATGACTACTGCCAACTGCCAACTGCCAACTGCCAACTGCCAACTGACTACTGACTCATTACTCGATCGATAATTTCGCGTGCCATGTCTTGTAAGGATACCACTCGATCGGCAAAACCAGAATTAACCACACTTCCCGGCATCCCCCAGACAACGCTGCTAGCCTCATCTTGAACGATAATCTTACCCCCAGCCTCCCGGATATTCTGACAGCCCAGCAGCCCATCCTGCCCCATTCCCGTCAGCACCACACCCAAAACTCCAGCACCGTAAATCTTAGCAGTCGATCGAAACAGCACATCAACCGCAGGGCGGCAAGAATTTTCTCGCGCCTCTTGATGCGTGCGAATACGCACCCCAAAACCCTGTTTTTCCAAAACCAGATGGTAATCACCGGGCGCTATCCAAGCAACTCCTGGCTCAACAATACTTCCCGTCACAGCTTCCTCCACTCTAATCTTGCACTTTTCGGTCAGGCGATCGGCTAAACGCTTCGTAAAAACCGGCGGCATATGCTGCACAATCACAATTGGTACAGGAAAATTAGCCGGCAAATCCTGCAAAATAGTTTCCAAAGCATTTGGCCCACCCGTCGAAACCCCAATCGCTACAATTTCGATTTTAGATTTAAAATTGACCGCTGAATTCGACGAAATCAAACCCGATATAATTGGCAATTCTGTGGTATTATTGTGACCTTTAGCTACTTGAATATTCCCCACTTTTGGCATCTTGCCACCATTGCAAAAAACCTTAATTTTCGGAATCAATTGCTCGCGGATGTGTTCTAGCGCCGCTTCCTTGCTCTTCATATTATGAGGCTTAGTCACGTAATCCGTAGCACCCAGCGCCAGAGCATTTAAAGTAGCAACAGCGCCCAACTCTGTGAGCGCGCTAAACATAATTACAGGAATATTTTTGTCAAGTTTTCGGATTGCCACTAGCGTCTCCAAACCATCCATTTCCGGCATTTCCACATCCAGCACAATCAAATCTGGATTCACCTGAGAAATCTTGGCTAAAGCAATTCTACCATTGGGTGCAGTCCCCACAACCTCCAGTGCTGCATCGCCGTCGAGTACGTTACTTAACAATCGGCGCACCACTACCGAATCATCAACAATTAAAACCTTGATCTGGGACATTTTCTATTAAACTCGAAATAACAGATCGAGCAGTAAGCGAGCTTGAAAAAACAGAATTAAATCGCCTTCTACGCCAAGATCGATAATTTTAAAATGAGACATAAATAGTAGAATAGTTGAGCGCATATTAAAATTCATAGCGCTAAATATTTCCTCCGCCGAACCTTCTATATAGTGGGGAACTACATAACCGAGATTGTATTTTAAGGTATTACTAAAAGTGCCGACAATACCGCTAATAGCTAAATTGCCAATTTCCCCCAAGATGTCAGCCTTATCTTGCTTGAATTCCTCGCTGGTTACATCGCCGCCGCCGTTGAGAGCTAAAACAAGAGCATCAGCAGCCTCGCAGGAAAACAACATCTGAGCCGAACCTGATAAATTGCCGTTAAAATCAAGCTGCGCTACAGCTATTAGGTTTTTTCCCAAGGTTTCAATTAGGTTTTTTTGCAAAAATATCGGGGACAGCGCTTGAGATGAAGGCATTTCACATTCTACCTCACACGCAATCATTTCGCTCATCTGAGAAACTGCTGTGCCGATGGCTTTGTTGACAACATCCTGTAATTTTGTGTGTTTTCCGGTTTCGAGCTTGGCTAGGTTGAAATTCCGCAGTTGACTGTGAGAATTAATTGGATCGGCGTTATTTGGATAAGCCGCAGTTGCCACGGTGTGCCGCAATTCTAATTCATTGTTAGTTTTTTTGAGAGTTGCGAATATTCCTGCCAGCGACAAATACTGAATCATATTCCTTGCTAAGTCGTCGCTGAGAATTATCGTGGGTATTTGTAATAATTGCAAGAATTGGATAATTGCTAAATAATTGTGTTCTATGGCTGCAAAATTTAGGATGACAGCTTTGGGATGGTGGCACTCAGCAATATCTAAACAATTGTATAAATCTGTAGTTGCGGCAAATACATATTCGTCTGCTTTTAACGTTTCGCGCAATGTCTGATTTTCTGAATCCGAAAAGCCTCCAATCAGAATTAATGAAATTGGTTTTGAGTAGGTTTTCATTTGAGGAAATTGAGAATTGAGAATTGGTAATTGATATTAAGCAGTCTTGGACTAATCGTGTAGGGTTCGCAATGTGTACCTTAACTTTACCGTTGATGTTGATGTTATTCTGTCTCCTCCGTCTCGAATACAACGGCTTCATAAATATCGCTCACAGACATTTGTAGTCCCACAGAAGCAAAGGAAACTGTAGAAGTTTCTCCCTGATACTCCTGAAATAACCATTGTCCTGATTCATTCTTAATATACTGCTCAACCAAAAACTCATATTGATCGACTAAAATATACTCGCGTAACTCAGGAATCGATCGATAAAATCGAAACTTGTTCTCTCTATCAAAATCTTCTGTAGATTTAGAAAGCACTTCCACAATCAGCACAGGATTGAGGATTTCATCTTTACGTCCTTCGCTAAAAACTGGTTGTCCAGAAATTACCATGACATCGGGGTAAGTTCCCCGTCGGTATCGAGGAATCCACAACCGCAAATCGTTCATAAATGCTTCGGCATTATTTCCGCGCAAAGCATATTTTAAGAAGGCATAGATATTACCTGTTATCCGGTTGTGATTAATCGTGCCGCCTGTCATTGGTACAATTGCTCCATCGCGATATTCACTTCTGAATTCAGCAGTTTTTTCTAACTGCCGATACTCATCGGTCGTAGAAAATCGGTGCCGTGTCTCGGTTAACATTTCGATATCCTGCTCGTTGACTTTTGCTTCATGTTTAACTGGTTTCGAGGCAGAGCCTGGAAAGCATATCTTTCGGAGAGTAAAAAGCATTTTTGGGAGTGCTGTCCCCGCTCGTGTTTATATATAAACGCGAGCGGAGACAGCACTCATACAAAAGCAAAACTGAGAGGCTCCCAAGCCGGGAAACGAGAATAGCAACTGTCAACTGTCAAGTGTCAACTGACAAAATCAATACTTAAACTGATTGACAAGTCCTTGCAATTGAGCGGCCGTTTTCGATAGTTCGATCGCAGAATTTTGAGTATTGCTAGCACTGGTGGCGGTACTTCCCGCTGCATCGGCGACGCTGGTAATATTGCGGGCAATTTCGGAGGAACCGATCGCAACTTGGTTGACATTGCGCGCAATTTCGGTAGTTGTAGCCGTTTGTTCCTCCACTGCACTGGCGATCGTCGTTTGGAAATCGCTGATTTGGTTGATAATAGAAGTAATTTGGGCGATCGCCTGCACGGAGCTTTTAGTATCAGCTTGAATAGCCTCCACCTTCTTGCTGATATCCTCAGTCGCCGCCGCCGTTTGTTTCGCCAACTCCTTCACCTCATTCGCCACCACCGCAAAACCCTTGCCCGCTTCTCCAGCCCGAGCCGCCTCGATTGTAGCATTCAGAGCCAGCAAATTAGTCTGTTGGGCGATCGAAGTAATCACCTTGACAACATTACCAATCTCTGCACTACTAACGCCGAGTTTAGTAATAGTTTGATTCGTAGTTTCCGCCATCCTCACCGCCGAATTAGCAACCGTCGCAGCTTCCGAAGCATTCTTAGCAATTTCCTTAATACTCACATTCATCTCCTCGATGCCGGTAGCCACCGATTGAGTATTGCTATTAACTAAATCCGCCGCCGCAGATACCATCCCTGCTTGAGCCGAAGTTTCTTCAGCCGCCGCCCCCATATTTTGACTTTCGCTAATCAATTCCTCCGAAGCACTGCTAACTGCGATCGCAACTTGAGAAATTTGCTGCACCTGAGCGTTCAAATTAGCCGCCATCAGATTAACATTATCCGTCAAATCTTTCCAAGTACCGCTGATATCAGGAACAGTCGCCTGCCCTCCCAACTGTCCTGCAACTACCTGTTTCGCCAGCCCCGTTACTTCATCTGCAAAAGTATTAAGCTGGTCAACCATAGTATTCAACGTATTTTTCAGTTCCAGAACTTCTCCTTGAACTTCCACAGTAATTTGCTTCGACAAATCTCCCTTAGCCACAGCAGTAGAAACTTCCGCAATACTCCGAACTTGCTCCGTAAGATTAGCCGCCATAATATTCACATTACCAGCCAAACTCAGCCAAGTACCCGACAAACCATCAACAGTTGCTTGACCTCCCAATTTGCCCTCAACGCCAACTTCTCTAGCAACTCGCGTAACTTCTAAAGCAAACTCATTAAGCTGAACAGTCATTTCATTAATCGTATTCTTCAGATCCAGAATTTCCCCTTCAGCTTCTACAGTAATTTTTTTAGAC
This sequence comes from Microcoleus sp. PH2017_08_TRC_O_A, assembly GCF_020738665.1. Classification (NCBI taxonomy): domain Bacteria; kingdom Bacillati; phylum Cyanobacteriota; class Cyanophyceae; order Oscillatoriales; family Microcoleaceae; genus Microcoleus; species Microcoleus sp. PH2017_08_TRC_O_A. The sequence continues at coordinate 102,622 of NZ_JAEQCE010000001.1, read as the reverse complement.
AAATCTCCCTGAGCTACCGCCGTAGTAACTTCCGCAATATTGCGTACTTGATTGGTAAGATTGCTCGCCATTAGATTAACATTTTGCGTTAAATCTTTCCAGACGCCAGCTACTCCGTGAACTTGTGCTTGACCCCCAAGTTTCCCCTCAGTTCCCACCTCTTTTGCTACCCGCGTCACCTCTTTGGCAAAATCGTTGAGACTGTCAACCATTTGATTTAGAGTATCTTTCAATTGCGAAATTTCCCCTGCGGCTTCAACGGTAATTTTTTCATTCAAATCGCCGACGCTAATTGCCGTTGCAACCTTAGTAATATTTCGTACTTGATGAGTCAGATTTGCCGCCATCAAGTTAACACTTGCCGTCAGTTCTTGCCAAATACCCGATAGCCCTTCTACCTCTGCTTGGGTTCCCAATTTGCCTTCGCTACCAACTTCGCGGGCGACGCGAGTTACTTCTAAAGCAAAACTATTTAATTGGTCTACCATTTTGTTGAGAGTAGTCCCAATGCGGCGGAACAATCCTTTGATTGGTTTGCCTTCAAACTCTAAGCTAAATTTTTCGGACAAATCGCCTTTAGCTACAGCGTGCAGCACTCGCGCTATGTCTATTGTCGGCGCAACTAAGCTGTTTAGCGTTGCATTCACCGCGTCAATACTGCTAACCCAAGAACCTTTAAATTCTTTGATTTCTCTTGATTTTGGTACTTTGCCTTCTTCGGCAACTGCTTGGCTGACGCGCTCTATTTCGTCAGCAAATTTTTCATTGACACTCACCATTTCATTAAAGACTTTGGCAATTTCACCCAAGCCGTTGTCGGCGGGTAAACGAACGCTAAAGTCGCCATCTCTGACTGCTGCCAGAGCGATAATCAGTTGCTGTTGGTACTGGTTGCTGAAACTCTCTGCTGTTTCTGCAATTGTTGTCGCTACCAAATTGCTGGGTTCCGAGTCAATTTCGGAAGATTCTGAGGCTGTTGATTGATTTTGTGTATCCATGTTTTAGGTAGTTTTATACAATTTATCAGGGAGGGCGATTCCCTACGGGATAGCTTCGCACGCGCGTACTTTTACGTCACACATTCTCGGTACTGGCAGCCCGAAACCCGCTCTGTGCTTACCAGAAAGAATTGGTTGAAAGCCGTAACCCCGATCGGGAGAAATTAAAATCACACTATTCATTACTCCAATCCTCTTCCTTCTAGGTAGAGATCGCTCTCAAACTGTCAACTGTCAACTGTCAACTGTCAACTGTTGAAAGTCTGGGACACAAAACATCCGGTTTGCATGAGGAATATTTGCGGTATTTAAGATGCCGCGGCGATCGCCTTCAGCAGCATTTGAAACGAACCCACATCGAAAAACAGCAAAATGTCTCCTTGAATTTGCAGTTCTTCAATACTAAAGTGAGCTGGAGCCAACAGCACGCTCCCGGTATCGAGAGACTTTTCTTTTAACAGTAAATCCTCAATTTCTTCCTCTGCGTAATAGGGAACCTCATAGTCTAACGGTTGGTCTAGAACGTTGCCAATTGAACCCATGACACCGTTAATGATCATATTCCCCACCTCACTGAGGGTACTAATTTTGAGAGAATCAAGGTCAGGACTTCCCTTTTCTTCACCAGTGAGAACAGAAACTAAATTCACTGCACTTTCGGTAGGAAAAAGTAGCTGGGCGCTGCCGCTAAATGAGCCGTTAAAGCCTAGCTGCACCGTGGAAAGAGGCTCTATACCGAAGCGTTTTTTTAATTCGCTTCGCAGCTCATTGGCTGATACAAGGTCAATATCTGGAATCTGCAACTGGATGGGAAATTGAATCATTTCATTCAACATTCCAGCGGCACTTCCCACACCAATATTGATTAGCTCCTTCAAAGCATCTATTTCATCTGCTGTTAGCTCCACTCTGATATCTCCTATTTGCTATCCAGAGCTTTTTGGATTGCAGCCTGAATCTCGGGAGCTTTTGGGGGCTTTTTCAGCATCATAAATGCTCCCAATTCTTCGCACTTCTGCCTAGCGCTGTCTTGAATATCTGCTGAAAGTACGATGACTGGAATTTTAGAGCCTTTTTCGCCCAGGGCTTTTAGCAAGGCGAAACCGTCCATTTCTGGCATTAACAAATCTGTCATCATGCAGTCTGGCGACTTGGATGCAGCCATATCTAAGCCTTCTTGTCCGTTGGCTGCTTCTATCACTTGATGTCCGGCTTCTTCAACAGCTTTGCGAATCATCCGCCGAGAGAATGCTGCATCATCTACAATTAAAACTAAACCCATTTTGGCGCGCTCCTTAATAATTGGGAATTGGGAATTGGGAATTGGGAATTGGGAATTGGCTGAAAACCTTTGTATCTCTGGTTTATATCAGAGTCTAGATCTCCCTAAATCCCCCGATCGAAGCAGGGTAGTTTTATTGTCGGGAAAAGACATCTGAAACTACCGAAAACATCGCTCAAAGGTCGGATGGCCGATTAAACCCAACTGTCATATTAATCAAGGTACGTAGTTGGGCTTTAGCCCTCTTTAAACAGGGAGCATCTCAGTTTTGTGAAAAGCATTTTTTTTATTATAGTGCTGTCCCCGCTCGCGTATTCTACAAATCGCGAGTGGGGACAGCACTATAAATGCAAAACTGAGATGCTCCCTTTAAACATACCTGTATAGAGGGCCCAAGCCCAACTACGTACCTATTTCTATGATGACAATAAAACCGCCCTGCTTGTTAAGGGGGAGTAGGGGGCAAGCTAAGGGGGCATCTAGACCTAAGTATCAAACCGTTGATTGATACTACGTTTGAGGTATTTTTTGACCCTCATGTACGACTTCACATTAACCATTATTGATTACCAATTCATGCAGTACATCTGTTGAGATGTTCTGAACAATCTAAGAGGTAAGTTTTCATCTTACCTTTGCCTTTAACATCAATCATTCCTCTTTCTGCAAACAAATGTTTTGTTGACAACTGCTTGTAAGTGTCTTCTGTCACTTGAATGCAGCCGGGAAAACTATATTGTTCCATGCGGCTTGCCGTGTTTACCGTGTCGCCCCAAAGGTCGTAACTAAACTTTTTAGTTCCGATGACCCCTGCAACCACAGGCCCGGAGTGAATGCCAATTCGCAGGCTGTGAAATTCTTTTGTTTGTGTGTTTAGCCGCGTCATAGCTTGCTGCATGGCTAGGGCCATTTGCACGATCGCGTCAGCATGATCGTCCCGGAGGATGGGCAATCCAGATGCTACCATATAGCCGTCCCCAATAGTCTTAATTTTTTCTAAGCCGTATTCCTGAGTTAGCTGGTCAAATTCTGAGAAAATAGAATTGAGTTTGACAATTAATTCAATAGGAGGCATTTCTGAGGCAAGCTTGGTAAAGCCTACCATATCAGCAAATAAGACGCTGACATTGGGGAAGTGATCGGCAATTACTAAGTCTGGGGCTGATTCTTCTTGGAGCCGGAGTGCGATCGACTCTGGTAAAATATTCAGTAATAATTTTTGAGTTTTCTCTTGGCTTTCCATCAACTGCTGATACAGTTGAGACTGTTGAATCAAGCGCCGCACTCGCTGAATCAGCACTGGCCAGTGAATCGGCTTCGTCACATAATCTGTTGCTCCTACTTCAAAAGCTTGATTGACAGATTTTTTATCATCTAGTGCTGTAATCATCAGCACCGGGATTTTTTGCGTTTGGGGATTAGCCTGGAGTTGGGCGCAGCAAGTAAAACCGTCCATTACAGGCATCATCGCATCCAATAGGACAATATCTGGGAGAGTTTCTTGACAAATGTCCAAACATTCTTGTCCGTTTGATGCCTCAATTACCCGATAGCCTTCTTTTTCCATAATCCGGCGGGTAAATAGCTGCTGGGTTGCTTCGTCATCGACGATCAGAATTTGGGGCGTGGTTTGCGAGTTGATTCTAAAGTCAGCACTAATCATATTCTTGTGAAAATAGCATCAAGTTCTTAGTCAGCAGCAGATTTAATTTCTGCGTTGAAATGGATGAGTTCACTGTAGATCGATCGCACTCTGATGATTTTTAACAACTGTATAATCTCATACTCCATGGAATACTTAACTTTCGGCAACGGATAGGATAATCTGTCACTTTTTATACTGACATTTTGTTACAGTATCTGAAAAGTTAGCAATTGAGCCGTCACGTTGCTATTGAGATCGTGTTGAGAATTCTATCAGATTATGTCAGAACTTTTAAATTTTCGCAATTGGCTAAATGGCCTAAATGTTGAACATTTTGCGGAAAACGGGCGATCGATCGTCCCGCGCCACCGACACACCATATCGGGTTGCTTTTGTCAATTATTTTTGCTTTTTACACTCACACTCCTGGAGACAAGTGGCACTTTAAAAAAGGTACGTTGTTGCGCTTGAGCGCTCTATCGCAATAACGTACCTAAAAAACCTTTAAGTATTGTGATACTTGCGTACACGATTGACTCATTGAGATGCTGCAAATAAATCCGTTGCCGAACTTCCTTCTGCTATATCAATCAACTAGATGGCAAAGCCGCTTTTACCCGCTGATATTCGGCTGCAATTTTGCACATCAGAACCTCGCTACCTAAGAGAGTTTTCTTCCGGGCCATCTCTTCGAGCTGCGCGCACAATTGAAACAAAGGCATGGCTCCGACTGTCGTACAAGCACCTCTAAGAGCGTGAGCCGAGGCTTGAATTGCGGGAGCATTTAATTGATTGACAGCATCGGCGAGTTCCTGCAATTTTGGCGGTGCAACTTCCAGAAATTTCTCTACTAGCTCGATCCAAAATTCTTCAGCTTCTTCTCCCAGTAACTCCGTCAATTCTTCAAAAGTTTGACTGTCAAGAGGTGGCAATTCTATTTCCGATTGTGCTGTTTCGGGGAGAAAATTTTGCGGTGTGGCTGGCGGTAAAATTTGGGAGTTTTCTTCCTCTAATTTAGGAACTGTCACAGCAGGTAAAGTCGGAAATTTAATGTGATCAGTACCGACTACAATTTCCCCAGAATTAGGAGGAAAATTTCCCACTCCCGATTGACTTCCACCTTCAATTTGTGAAATCAAAACACCTGCGCGGGCGATTAAATGCTTTAACTCTTCCAACGCAGTTTCATCAACTGCGGGTGCAACATTTTTCATTTCGTTTCCAGGCTGAGCTTGGGAAGCAGAGTCTGTCGGCTGAGTCTGCCAATTGTTAAGCTCTGAATAGGATTTGGATCGCCCGGTTTGTCGATCGTACTGCGCGATCGCCTGAACGATCGCCTGGACTCGCACCGGCTTACTGATATAATCATTCATGCCAGCATCTAAACAAAGTTCGCGATCGCCCTGCATCGCATTAGCCGTCATCGCAATAATCCAAGGAGAAGTCGATTTTGGATTGGGAGATTGCTCGTCTGTTGCTGAAAATCCAGATTCTGGAGCGAGATTTTCTAATATTAAATTTCCCGAAAATCGCTGGCGGATCAGGCGAGTAGTTTCCAAACCGTCCATTTCTGGCATCTGCATATCCATAAACACAATATCGTATTCCGAACGCTCCAAAGCATCCAAAGCTGCTTGTCCGCTGCTGGCAAAATCTGCACTGTAACCTAACTTCTGCAACATCTGCCCTGCTACCATTTGATTGAGTTCTACATCGTCTACCAACAGCATTTTCAAAGGCAGTGTTTCGGCTAATTGTGAATTAAATTGAGGCTGCGAAAAACACGGTTGAATTGGGGTACATTCCCCGCCCAAGATGCGAAGCAAAACTTCATGGAGCTGTGCTTGCTTAATTGGTTTGTATACAAAAGCTGCGAATTCAACTCGCCCTTGAACTTCGCGGCGAGATGGCCTCCCCCCAGAACTCAAAATCATTAAAGGTAAATTTTTACCTTGAGGAAATTCTCGAATTTTTTCAGCTAAAGTAATGCCGTCCATTTCTGGCATATGAAAGTCTAGAATCGCTATGTCAAACATAGTTTCATATTGCAGCACTTTCAGCGCTTGCGCGCCAGATTTTGCTGCGCGGACAACCATTCCCCAAGACATAGCTTGCAGGGTAAGAATTTTGCGGTTTGTGGGATTATCGTCAACTAGCAGCAGTCGCAAACCTGCTAGTTGAGGCTGGGGTACATTCAGGTTTAATATTTCTTCATTAGCCGGTGCTGGCTGAGCTTTGATGCTAAAAGAAAATTTAGAACCTTTGCCGATTTCGCTTTCTACCCACATAGTGCCGCCCATGATTTCGCTGAGGCGTTTGCTGATGGCTAAGCCTAAGCCAGTACCGCCATATTTGCGAGTTGTGGAACTGTCAACTTGACTGAAGGCTCTAAATAGTATGTTTTTGCGATCGGGCGAAATTCCGATGCCTGTATCCCTCACAGTAAATTGAATTTCGTAGTTACTAATTTGTGATGGTTCTAGATATTTAGAATCGGCAGCATCAGAGTCTGACAGAGAAGAATTTAAAGCTGGTTTATGCCTGAATTTTTCGCTGTCAAGCCCAATATTTATTTGAGAAATTGAGTTAGTTTGCGTAACTTCTACAGCATTGTCGGCAATGGGTTTTGCTGTTACTTTAACTACCACTTCACCTGCTTCGGTAAATTTGGTAGCATTGCCGAGCAAATTTATCAATATTTGGCGAAGTCTGGTGACATCTCCGTACAGGAAGGCGGGAACACTGGCATCCAATTCGCAAGCTAAGTCTAGCTGTTTTTCCGCAGCTTTCATCGCGACTAAATCTAAAGCTTCTTCGACACAGTTTCTGAGATTAAACGGTTCTTGTTCTAAATCCAGCTTGCCTGCTTCTATCTTAGAAAAGTCGAGAATGTCGTTAATAATTGCCAGCAAAGAATCGCCGCTGGTACGAATTGTATTCACAAAATTGCGCTGGTTTGGCGAAAGTTGCGTATCTAGCAACAGCTCAGTCATGCCAATGACTCCGTTCATCGGCGTGCGGATTTCGTGGCTCATCATTGCCAAAAATTCACTTTTGGCTCGGTTGGCAGCTTCGGCGTCAGTTGTGGCGCGTTTAAGTTCTTCTTCTATTACTAATCGGTGTTTAATTTCTTGCTGATAGGTTTGGATGCGCTGCGTTACTTCGGAAACATCTTGAACCGCTATTAAAGCATAAAAACCTTCTCCTTTGATGGCTGGTATGGGAGTGACGTTTGTGTTGTGAACTCTCGGTTTGCCGTTGGGTAAATTTGATGAAATTAGGGGCTGGTGGAGTTGGGGAGAAAATACGGTGGGCAAGCCATTGTTAAATACTTGTTTTAAGCGAGTTTGATATTTAGGTTCTTCGAGTTGGGGAAAGTGAGTTTTGAGGTTAGTTCCGATTATTTCTTTTTTGAGCAGCTTTGTCCACTGCTCTAATGTGCGGTTCCAAAACAGCACGGTAAAATCGCGAGCGATCACGCACAATCCGATGGGAACGCGATCGAGGACGTTGAATCTTTGTTGCGCTTGTTCTATTTGTTCTAGCATTTTCTGTAGGTGGAAAAGTGACGAAATTTATGTATACTTCAGAAGTTATCAAAAAAAAGCTTGGGAGGCAACAATCCTGAAAAATTATATTCATTTATTCTGCCAGCTTCTATCCGATGGCTGGCTCAAGAAACCCGGTTTATACGATAAATAAGAGGTTTGGGGACAGGCCTTTAGGAAGAAACGGGGTTTGGGCGCGCTAAGAGTGTGTAAGTCGTGCATTTTCCTTGGCAGTTGCGGTAAACCCTGATACAGATTTTTTTGCCAGAGTTCAAAAACACGACTGCGGGGCTGCGATGTTAATAATTTTTGCTAATTCGTATAGATATAGTATACTTGTGAGGTCAAGTTGGCAATGATTTAGCTACGATCGCACGATCGCGAATAAAGCTGACCCCGCCCAATAACGGGTACCGTGCCACGTACACTCACGAGGGTCGAACTCAAAATTTTAGACAATAGTTCAAGCTCCCAGATCCATCTAGAGGAGTCGATCTAAAATCTAAAATCTAAAATCTAAAATCTAAAATCTAAAATCCACTGACTGGGGCACACTACAGTTTTCAACTATTCGATAATTTATTTTAAGAGTGCATTTGGTTTTTGAAGAGGGCGAAGCATGACCGCATATAAGTTATTAGTTATAATCCCATATTGACTACGGTCATGCTTCGCCCCTACGGATATATTTGCCAAAACCAGATGCACCCTATTTTAATCCAGCGTCAAACCGATGAATAAGGAACTGGCTCGATGGAAATTGATGAAGATGTAAAGGAATTTCTGATTGAAGGCTACGAATACTTAAACCAAATTGAGGAGGATTTAGTAGCTTTAGAAAAAAATGATGCCGATAGAGAGGTGATGAATCGGATTTACCGCGGTTTGCACACGATTAAAGGCAATAGCGGTTTTTTGGGGGTGGAAAAACTGGAGTCTGTGGCGCACGCAGGAGAAAATTTGCTCAGCCTCTTGCGCGATCGCACTTTGACGATGACTCCCGATATTACTAGCGCTTTGCTGGAGACAATCGACGCGGTACGATCGCACATGGAAGCCCTGGAAAAGACGGGAGAAGAAAGCCCCATCGCCCACACGGCATTGCTCGATCGACTTTTGCAACTCCAAGAATCCGGCGGTACTGCATCTGAATTGTCGTCGAGTGCGATCGCCGAATCCAACTCAGTAACTCCAGAAGTTGCGATCGAGGAACCAGAAGAATCAGAGTTGACACGAGAGCATTTGTATGCAGATGCTTTATTGTCGATCGAGCAATTGCTAATTCCCTCTGCTACGAATACTACCAGCCAACAGGTAAATGCTGCGGATACCGAGGGTGACAAATTCAAAATTTCCGATACTGCAATCCGAGTAGATGTCGGCTTGCTGGACAAACTAATGAACTTAGTAGGCGAACTCGTTTTGTGCCGCAACCAAATCTTAGAATTTGCCAATACCCAAACAGCAAACACCCAAAATGACGATACATTAAAATCAGTATCCAGCCGCTTAAACTTAGTTACTTCCGAACTGCAAGAAGGAGTAATGAAGACCAGAATGCAGCCAATTCGCACTATCTGGAACAAATTCCCCCGGGTAGTGCGGGACACAGCATTCAGCTTGGGCAAACAAGTACAGTTAGAAATGGAAGGCGAAGAAACAGAATTAGACAAAACCTTAATCGAGGCGATCGCCAATCCGCTAACTCACTTAGTCCGTAACTGCCTCGATCACGGCATTGAAACATCAGAAGTGCGAGTCGCCAAAGGCAAGCCCGCCTTCGGTAAACTGCTACTGCGAGCCTATCACGAAAGCGGTCAGGTAAACATAGAAATCTCCGATGACGGCGGGGGAATCGATCCAGAGCGGATTAAAAGTAAGGCAGTGCAAAAAGGAATGTTTTCTGCTGTTGACGCAGCGAAAATGAGCGATCGCGAAGCCCTAAATTTAATTTTCATGCCCAGTTTCTCAACCGCCGAAAAAATCACCAATATCTCCGGTAGGGGAGTAGGGATGGACGTGGTGCAGACACATATAGAAAAAATCAGCGGCACGATCGACGTTCAAAGTCAAGTCGGCAAAGGCACAACTTTTAAGTTAAAAATTCCTTTAACTCTGGCGATTATTCCGACATTAATTATTACTACCGGAGGATCTCGCTACGCAATTCCTCAAGTCAATTTGCTAGAACTGATGCGTTTGGAAGGAGAACAAATTAAAAAAATCGAAATGTTTCACGGAACGCCAGTCTATCGGTTGCGGGGGCGACTGCTGCCACTGATTTATTTGAATCGGGAATTACAGTTAGAAACAGGAATTGTAGAAAACGGCAAAAAATCGCAATTCGACACAGATGAGGCTTTAAATATTGTAGTAGTGCAAGCGACAGACAAACCTTTTGGGTTGGTGGTAGATGCCATCAACGACACGCAAGAAATTGTGGTTAAGCCTTTAGGAAAACAACTAAAATCTCTAGCTTGTTTTGCCGGAGCAACTATCATGGGCGACGGTAAAGTTGCTTTGATTTTGGACGTGCACGGGATTGCTCAGAAAACCCACATGACGGAGGCTCAGGAAAAGGCGATTTTAGCTGACGAAAACAGCCGCCGGGAATCTTCAGAACCTCCACAACAGTTGCTAGTATTTCAGGGCCCAGACTGTCGGCGGATGGCGATTCACCTATCGCGAGTTTGTCGCTTAGAAGAGTTTCCCCGCCATCTTTTGGAGCGAGTCGGGAAGCAGAATGTGGTGCAGTACCGCAACCAAATTATGCCGGTGATTTATTTGACGGCGGTGTTTGGTAGCGGCAGTGAGTCGGCTGATTGGGGGCCCAACGGTCTGGACGGGCGATCGCGCGCAGCAGATGATAAACTGCCGTTAGTCGTAGTGTCGATCGGCTCAGAACACCAAGTCGGTCTGGTAGTCGATCGCATCCTGGATATTGTAGAACAGGCGATCGACATTAAAGGTGCAGCTACCCAAGCAGGAATTTCATATTGTGCTGTGATTCAGGGTCAAGTTACTGAAATCCTCGATGTTGATGCAGTAATTAACAACAATTTATTCGGAGTCGAGCAGATGTTAGCAAGCGCCAGCTCGGGCTATTAAAGGAATAATTAAACAATGCCTGAAGAAACTCTACTTTGTACGTTTTTCGTTGACAGCTTATTTTTTGGCATAGAGGTTGAGAAAGTTCAAGAAATTATCCGCTATCAGGAGATGACGCGAGTGCCGCTAGCGCCCGCAGTAGTCGGTGGATTGATAAACTTGAGGGGACAAATTGTCACGGCGATTGATTTGCGGAGGCGGTTGGATTTGTGCGATCGGCCTGTGGAACAATTGCCTTTAAATGTGATAGTGAGAACTGGCGATGAAACAGTCAGTTGGTTAGTTGACGATATTGGAGATGTGCTAGAAGTATCTCAAGCTGATTTTGAAACTCCTCCAGATACTTTTACTAGCAAAATACGCCCGCTAATTCGAGGAGCGTACAAGCTACAAGGGCAGTTACTGCTATTTTTAGATGTTGATAAAGTTGTAGATTTTAGCAGTCAGTAGTCAGTAGCGCGAGCGTCCCCGCTCGCGGACGTTATCAGTCATTAGTCATCAGTCATTAGTCATGTTTTGCGAGAACTTAAGCTCGGAAACGTGATTCGTCATTAGTCTCTGCTCGCGAACCTTAGTCATTAGTGCGAGCTTAAGTTATCACTAACAGTAGTCATTAGTCAGGGATGCACGAATAACTGTTGGGAGCATCTCAGTTTGGCATTTATAGTGCTGTCCCCGCTCGCGTATTCTACAACTCGCGAGCGGGGACGCTCGCACTATAATAAAAAAAATGCTTTTTGCAAAACTGAGATGCTCCCTAACTGTTTTTCCCTCTTCCTTCTGTCAAGTGTCAACTGTCAACTGTCAACTGTCAACTGTCAACTCTTCCTTCAATTACCATGCCGATAAGTATTGCAGATTTTGATTATATCCGAAAACTTGTATACGATCGCACAGGTGTATTCCTATCCGAAGAAAAGATGTACCTCGTTGAATCGCGTTTAGGGATGGTAGCTAAAGAAGCCGGAGCAAACTCCATCAGCGGGTTAGTTGCAGAGTTAAAACAAATCAAACAACAGCGTTTTAACCAACTTCACGAATCGACAGTCGAAGCAATGATGACCAACGAGACATTTTTTTTCCGAGATATCAACCCCTTCGAGATATTAAAAACATCAGTATTTCCCGAATTGTTAAAACAGATCCAGGGCGATCGCACTTTGAATATTTGGTGTGCTGCTTGTTCCAGCGGCCAAGAACCCTACAGTATTGCGATGCTGCTGCGCGAATACTTTCCGCAGTTAGCGAGAAATCAAGTACAGATACTTGGTAGCGACATTTCTACAGCCATGCTGAAGCGAGCAAATTCTGGATGCTACGCGCAGCACGAAGTAGTGCGCGGTTTACCAACAGCATTGTTACACAAATACTTCCAGCAGTGTGGCAAGGAATGGCAGATTAAAGAACACCTCCGCAAGGCGATCGAATTTCGCCAGATTAACTTGACAGAACCCTTTGGATCGATGCCTCAAATGGACATTATTTTTCTGCGAAACGTCTTAATATATTTTGATGTTCAGACAAAGCAATCGATTTTAGCGAGAGTGCGGCGGGTGTTGCGCCCCAAGGGCTACTTATTCCTAGGGGGAGGAGAAACAACTGTAAATCTTGACCCGGCTTTTGAGTTGGTGCAATTTGAAAAAGGTATATGTTATCGATTGAGATGATGTGCGGTCGATCGACTATCATAAAATTGGTTCGTAGTAAGGACTTTAGTCCTCTCTTGATTAATAGACAAGATTGCAAAAGTCTTTTTAATCAAAATTTAGGACGGGCTAGAAGCCCATCCCACAAAAAAAATGTGGGATGGGCTGAGTGCATCTGGCTTTGGCAAATATGTGTGTAGGGGCGAAGCATGACCGCAGTGAATATGGAATGATAACTAATAACTTATATGCGGTCATGCTTCGCCCTCTTCAAAAAGCAGATGCACCCGATGGGATCTGAGCAGCGTCCTAATTATTTTTGCAATTCAAGTCTAATCTTTAGGAATTAAGAAGCAATACGGTTAATTTAAGAGATGACAACAGGGAAAACTCATAAAAAATAGATACGGAGATTGCTTCGTTCCTCGCAATGACCATCTTAAGCCAAGCGTATTGAATTAAGAAGGACTTCAGTCCTCTCTTTTGGCCGCACCCTCAGACCAAACAGGCAATTGATTAATCTTTTCCAGCGTGATATCTACATATTTTTTACCGTTCCCCGCCACATTTTCTCCAAAATATCCATCATCGCCGTCGTGCTTGTGAGGGCCGCTGAAAGCTTCTGCATAGCGGCCTTGCGAACGCGCTTGATTGAAAGGTGAAGTCGCGTACCAGTACCAGCGAGTCGGAAAAACGATGCCGCCAATATCCTCAATTGCATCGCGAGTGCCGCGAAAATGAAAAATGCGATCGGCTTCTGCAAAACCATTTTCTCCCGAAAACACGCCCCCAACCGAAACAACTGTAATTTCTGCATTCAGCCATTCTTTAAGATAGCGAGTAGCACCTAAAGCAACTTGTGCGCCCCCGCTAGTGCCAATTAAAATAACTTGCAAAGGTTTTTGAGGATTAGCTGAAATGGGAGATTGAGCATTCATGCGATCGATAATTACATTAGCAATTCCCTGATTGTATGCAAAACCGTAGCGATAATCTAGAGAAATTGCAAACCTCCAGAGATTGCGAATTTTGATAAATATATCGCCCGCAATTGGCCCGCTTTTTGCGTGTTCTGCAAACCGCCAAAAAGGAGCTAGCAACCGCTGTCCTCCTAAACTTTTGTTAGAAGCTGAATAAGGAAAAATATCCCCCACTGCTACGCACTGCGGGTGACTTTTAACTAAACGCTTGAGAAAAAACTCTTCTCCCGGCGTTAATTCGTTCCCCGAAAAATCGCCAACTCCCGGTAAAAAGATGATATAACAATTGATCGGCGAAGACTTGCGCGCTTCTAGATTGCCGTTGTTTGAGGGCAATATCCCCGGCGGACTTTTCTTGATACCCAAGGTTTCGGCACTTTGACCCAGCCACCAGATCACAGTTCCGATCGGCGAAAGAATGCCCCAAATTATCAGGATTACACCTGCGATGGTCAACAAATTTAAACTTCCCCCGCGCAGCCACGCAAGTATCTGCAAAATCAATCTTAGCATTTAATAAAATCTGGTAGAATGCCTGTTAATTACCTAATTACGTAGAAATAGTTCGGTGATTCTGCTGTATTAGAGCTTATTTTATCCAACTTGTCAACTATCTAGAGGAGCAGGGATTAAAGGTGAAGGGAGAAGATTCAATTACAGGTTTGCGGGCAACGCTTTGGAACGCACTTTCTTTGAACGGCAATTTTTATGAAAAAACTCCCTACACTGGCAGAACTAAGCGGATAGCTTTAACAATTGTAATTTTAGCAGCGGTGTCTCGGGTCTTGGGAAATGCCGTTATTTTGTTAATCAATCGAACTGAGCTATCTGTGTTATTTTTAGCACTTTGGATAGATGGTTTGGCAGTCGTGGGTGGTTATTTTTTTTGGAGTTTCACTATCTCGAAAATTGGGGACTGGCTGAAACCGGGTCACGTAACTTATGGGGAGTTGCTGGTGCCGATCGGATTTGCCTACGCCCCCCAAGTGCTAAATTTCTTAACGTTAATTCCGTTGCTGGGAGAAGGCATAGAGCGGATATTAGCTGTGTGGAGTTTGCTGGCTGTAATTGTGGCGGTTCGCCAAGGTTTGGATATTCAAACTCGCTGGGCGGCGTTAATTTGTCTGGTGGGTTGGCCGTTGATTCAAATTGCGATCGGCTTTGTGAAAGTTATTGAACAGTTGCTTGCACAATGGCTTTAAACAGTTGACAGTTGATGACAGTTGACAGTTGACAGTTGACAGTTGACAGTTGACAGTTGACAGTTGACAGTTGACAGTTGACAGTTGACAGTTGACAGTTGACAGTTGACAGTTCGAGAGCGAACTCTATCCTTAAGTCCGAGGATGGGAGTAATGAATAGTCTGATTTTAATTTCTGTCTCAAAGGGTTCCGGCTTTCAACCAATTATTTCCGGTAAAATGAGGAAAATATTATAAGTTAAAAGGCAAAATCACCGCAAAAAATGCTGAGTCTCAAGCCCTCTTAATTTATTGGGCAAGCAGGCGACTAATAGCAATTAAAAAACGCTGTCGATTTGGTCGCAGGCGATCGATCGCACGCAGCAGTCCCTTGACCGGTTAAAATAAAATTGCTTTAGGGTGCAATACTTTGGCTCAAAGCACGTGATTTGAAACAAAAGCATTCCCCGATCGCCCCCCGAGGCACTTTCGCTTGCTTTCTTTGAGAAAATGCTTGACACAGTGGCAGCCGCCAAGTAAAGTAAGATCCAACATTATTAGCCTTAATTTGCATTGCCACTTGTAGCTCGTATTGTACAGCGTACTCCGAGACGGCAACCACACCCCTGCTATTCGGCTCTCCCCACTGTCCGCCCCTAATTACTAGCGATACATTGTTAAAGAAGGAAATACACAAAAATTTACATATATAATTTGTGTAGTATTTCAAATCGCTCCTCACCAGCAGCGATACAGCCCTCGCCAAGACAGTAGGAAGGAAAAAATATGTTTGAACGCTTTACAGAACAAGCCATTAAAGCAATAATGCTAGCTCAAGAGGAAGCACGGCGCCTCGGTCACAATTTTGTAGGCACCGAGCAAATTCTTCTGGGACTTGTCGGCGAAGGCACTGGCATCGCTGCAAAAGTATTACTGGATATGGGCCTCAACTTGAAAGAGGCGCGCAATGAAATCGAAAATATCATCGGTAGAGGTTCCGGGTTTCTCCCGCCAGAAATTCCGTTTACACCCCGCGTCAAGCGCATTTTTGAGACGGCGCTGAATGAAGCGCGGCAGTTAGGCCACAATTACATCGGCACCGAGCACATTCTGCTTGGGTTGATTCAAGACGATGAAGGTGTGGCGGCGAAGGTGCTGCAAAACCTGGGAATCGATCGCCAGAGAGTTCGCACGCAGGTAATTCGTGCTGTGGGAGAAGTAGCGGCAATCCCCGGAGGCCGAGGAGATAGCGGTGGCGATCGCAAAATCCCGACTTTAGAAGAATTCGGCACTAACTTAACTAAGCTAGCAGCAGCCGGCAAACTCGATCCAGTCGTGGGTCGCGAAAATGAAATCGAGCGCGTGATCCAAGTGTTGGGGCGCCGCACGAAGAACAATCCAGTGTTAGTAGGCGAACCCGGAGTCGGCAAAACAGCCCTCGCCGAAGGCCTCGCCCAGCGGATTGTTAACAGAAACGTCCCGGAAATTTTAGAAGACAAACAAGTAATCAGCCTCGATATGGGTTCGCTGATTGCTGGTACAAAATTCCGAGGCGAATTTGAGGAACGGCTGACGAAAATCATGGCAGAAATTCGCGCTGCCGGCAATATCATTCTGGTAATCGATGAGATTCATACCTTAGTTGGTGCAGGCGCGATTCAAGGTAGCATGGATGCTTCCAATATGCTCAAACCAGCCCTCGCCCGAGGTGAATTGCAGTGTGTCGGCGCGACTACCTTGGATGAATACCGCAAGCACATCGAGCGCGATGCAGCCCTAGAACGCCGTTTCCAACCGATTAAAGTCGGCGAACCGAGTGTGGCTGAAACAATAGAAATATTGTACGGTTTGCGATCGGCCTACGAACAGCACCACCGACTGACAATTTCCGATGCAGCTTTAGAAGCAGCGGCTACACTGTCAGACAGGTACATTAACGATCGATTTTTGCCAGACAAGGCGATCGACTTAATTGACGAAGCAGGTTCCCGCGTGCACGTGCTGAACTCGCAAACCCCGCCCGAAGTTAAAGAACTCAAAAAACAACTTCCGGCCGTCAGTAAAGAAAAAGATGCTGCTGTGCGCGAACAAGACTTCGACAAAGCAGGCAAATTGCGCGATCGCGAATTAGAAATCGAAGCTGAAATCGCCGAAGCTACAATCAACAAAAGCCAAGTCAGAATCTCTCCCATCGTCACCGAAGAAGACATCGCCCACATCGTGGCAAATTGGACGGGAGTACCTGTTAGCAAGCTGACAGAATCGGAATCGGAATTGCTGCTGCATATGGAAGACACCTTGCACCAGCGTTTGATCGGTCAAGAAGAAGCTGTCAGCGCAGTTTCTCGGGCGATCCGCCGCGCGCGGGTTGGCTTGAAAAATCCCAATCGCCCGATCGCCAGCTTCATCTTTTCCGGCCCCACAGGCGTCGGCAAAACCGAACTGACAAAAGCCTTAGCAACATATTTCTTCGGTTCCGAAGACGCGATGATTCGGTTAGATATGTCCGAGTTTATGGAACGCCACACCGTTTCTAAACTCATCGGTTCCCCTCCCGGTTACGTTGGCTACGACGAAGGCGGCCAACTAACAGAAGCAGTCCGGCGCCGTCCTTACACAGTAGTCTTGTTCGACGAAATCGAAAAAGCTCACCCGGATGTCTTCAACATGATGCTGCAAATCTTGGAAGACGGCCGTTTGACCGATGCTAAAGGTCGCACGGTAGACTTCAAGAATACGCTGCTGATCATGACATCAAACATCGGTTCCCGAGTCATTGAAAAAGGCGGCGGCGGTTTGGGTTTCGAGTTTGCCGAAAGTGCCGCAGACGGTCAGTACAACCGGGTTCGCAGCTTGGTAAACGAAGAATTGAAACAGTTCTTCCGTCCCGAATTTATCAACCGCTTGGATGAAATTATCGTCTTCCGCCAGTTGAACAAGGCAGAAATCAAGCAGATTGCTGACATCTTGTTGCAGGAAATTTTCAGTCGCTTAACCGAACAGGGTATCACTTTGTCGGTGACAGACAAGTTCAAGGATTTGTTAGTTAAAGAAGGCTACAATCCCAGCTACGGTGCTCGACCATTGCGCCGCGCCATCATGCGGTTGTTGGAAGATGTACTGGCTGAGGAAATGCTGTCTGGGAAGCTGAAAGACGGCCAAAGTGCGATCGTAGATGTGGATGAAAACGGTCAGGTTAAGGTATTGCCCGGTGGCGAATCTGAACCCAGATTGCCGGAATTCGCATTGAGTCATTAAGTGCGATGACACGCAGATAAATAACGTCTGATTAAAAACCCGGTTTCTTGCAGGAACCGGGTTTTTAATTAAAAAATGCCAGTTTGTAAGGTGCAAAAGCAGTTTGTAGTGCGGACTGAAGTCCGCAAAAAGCTGCGGACTTCAGTCCGCACTACGAACTAAATCGCATTTTTTGGCATTAATCCTAATTAGATGAACAAACTAGGTGACACTTTAAAATAATCGCCGAGTGCCTTAGCTTGTGCTTTGCTAATTGCTCGTTTACCATTGACAACCTCAGACACTACGCCACTCGATCCAATGATGCCCACTAAGTCAGCTTGACGGGTGCCGCTGGCTTCCATGATGTGTTGCAAAATTTCGTGAGGTTCGGATTTGTCGATCGCATAGTTTTGATCCTCGTAAACTTCAATTAGCGTTACCAATAACTTGTGTAAAGCTTTTTCTTCGAGAGTGCGGTTTTTGGCGAACGTCAGCCCCTCTGCGACTGCTAGGAGGCGATCGTATTCTGCCTCGGTTTCGATCGCCCGTGGAGCGACTTCTGCCAGCAAATTGCTATAATTAGCTCGATCAAAAGTAAGGGTCATTTTTCCATTTGTTTTTATCGTATTCAGCGTGGGTTAGGAAATATTTGTAATAAACCGTTTGGCTCTCGTAGTCTATGCCGACGATCAGGCGATATTCGTTACCTTTGATATTAAAAACAGTGAAATTTCCCACTGCTTCGGCATCCCGGTAAATCTTGCGAAGATCGTCCAAGTTCTGGCATTCTACTTTCTTGACAGTCGCATACCAGCTATCAATTGGTTTTTTGACATCGGGATACATGGCAGCGTCGTCACGGAGAGTGCGAATTGAAATTAGGTGCATGAATTTTTAATATCTTTTGTTGAATTTTTATCATCGATTTGCTAACTTCCACGAAACACTACGTCTTTATTCTCTCATTTTGAGAGGTAGATGTCAAGAGCCGATCGCCCCCAATCTTAAAAATTCTCAGAATTAATAAATAATCTGTGGAACGAAGCGGCTAAATTCACAAAAGCCACAGAATAAAGAAAAGAGAGCAAGAGAGGCGATCGAGATATGAGAAAGAAATGTCGAGATCGGGCGATCGCACAAACTTTACTGTCGCCCCTGCTTTTCATCAGACAAAGACTGCTGTTTTAGCAGTTTCTCCTCATGGTCTACAAGAGCTTTCTCCAACAGGAATGCTGCCAAATTGCTAGTCGATCGACCTTCTTGTTTCGCCCATTCCTCAAGGCGAGTGTAAATTCCGTCTGCTAAATATGTTGATAAGCGTTTGGTCATCAGAGACTAAGTTTTTGTTTAAGCTGAGTGTCAGTATATCGTTGGTGATTTCATAGCAATTTTACTGTCGCCCCTGCTTTTCATCAGATGGGGGTGGTGGCTGTTTTTGGATTTTTTCCTGTTCTTCTCTCGCAGCTTTTTCTAAAAGGAATGCTGCTAAGCTGCTGATTGAACGGCGTTCTCGATCGGCCCAATCTTCAAGAATGTCATAGATTCCTTCAGCTAAATAAGTTGTCAAGCGTTTGGTCATCGGAGATTTAGTTTTGTTTAAGCCGATCTTAAGTGTGCTGCATTTAGGTCTTTATGTCTAACTGTCACGTATCCACTACATATGTGTGACTATTGCGTGCTATACTCGGAACAGTCAAAAGCCAGCGCGTCCCCTAGGAAAGTTCGTCGCTGGCCTGTGGCTTCCCAAATTCAGGAGACCTAAAACCATGATAGAACCTTCCAGCGACGGGAGCGAATTTTCCCGCGGCTATCAGCAGGCCTTAGACGACTTCGGCATTTCGCAACTGCTATCCTGCATCCGCAGCTACTCTGACGCGGATTTCGACGCGCAGCGGGTGCTGTTGCAGGAAAAAGAGGTCAAAAGTTTAGCGGGCCATCTCATCGAACAGTTGACGGCGAACCTCACAGGGAGTCTGATTAGCAGCTACCTCGACATTCTCCGAAAAGCAGGTGCAAAGATAATTGCCGAATATTCTCCAAATCGGCAATTTACTGTACAGCCGGAAGATAATCTGCAAGTTACGAAAACGTCCGATCTCTTCAGACAGGATTATGCTAAACCTTGGGTGATTGTGCGGGTTTTGCCTGATGCTCGAAACCACATTGTGGCGCGTTTCTGCAATCGCCAAGATGCAGATGACCATTTAAGGGCTTTACGTCGGTTTGTGCGATCGGGAATCTTTGAGATTGCGTTCGATAGAGCTGGCGATCCAGAGTTAGATTAAACAATTAATAGCTCTGCTTTACGGTGGGTTTCTGCCCACCTTTGCCTATAATTGTTTGCTGATTCTTGTTCATTTAGACTCTCAAGTCGCGCCACAAAAAAAATAGTATGAGTCCAGCTTTTTATCCCAACACATCAACTACAGCAATTTCTATATCTGGAAAAGCTAGAATAGATAAAATCTTACCCCGCTGGAATCTTTGAATATTTTGGTATCCCGATGGAGAAGGTTCGCGATAAACTACGACACATTGCTCGTTAATATCTACCAGCCAAACTTCTGCAATACCCGCTTCAGCATAAAGAGGAATTTTGATATTTCTGTCAGTTTCAGCGGTTGTATCCGCTACTTCCACAATTAGTAAAATATCCTCCGACTGAGGATGTCCCAATTCATAAAAATCATCGCGCCGCCGCAGTAAGGAAATATCCGGTTCAGGTTCAGAGCGATCGTCCAATTCTACCGGATCTTGGACTCCAATGGTTACTCTTGATAATAAGCGGATATAGAATAACTCTGTCAGGCGCTTGACATGGGATGTGTGCCTTCTACCGACGGCGGCCATTTGAACAATTTCTCCTCGAATCAATTCAACTCGATCATCTTTTGTCAAGATGCCAGATTCAATCATCTGATGATATTCTTTTACTGTGAACAGGCGCTTGATTAACTGAGTTGTCATCACTTATTTGGCGCTCCTTTTAGTTGCCCTTTTTCTGTTGCATCGCCTTTGCTGCTTTCACAATCTCAAATCGCGGCGCAAAAAAAAGGAATTTTTACCTATTGATTTTGGTTGATTTTTGCGCTATATTTTAGATAATGGGAGTAGTGACTCAAATTTTAAAATTGCCACCACTTCGATTATTATATGATACCTTTTTGAATCGGCAATGTCAAGCCTTTGACCCCAAAAAAAAGGGCGTTTTTTTTACATTTTATCGCAAAAAAAAATAGTTTTGGTAAACGCAGATATCCCCGCGTCAGAGGAGTTGATTAAGGGAAGACTCAATCCCACGATTGCAATTGTACAACCCAATGCTGGACAAAAGCTGAAATGCGATCGCGCCGCGTCTCAAAAGTAGCAGCAATCCAGATAAACACAATCCCGAAAGCCAAGCCGATCGCCCATTTAATCAGCGGATAGTCAAAAATCAGCACCACCAACTGATAGAAAACATTGATTAAGAAAATTCCTGTTCCCACAAACAAAAACGCCCGCACTCGCAGCCCCAAACCCGCAGCAATCGCCACCAAGCTAAAAAATCCTGCAACTAAACCGTGGTTGTGTTGAGTCAAAAGAGGTATCCCGCAAATCATCGCCGTGGCTAGCATTCGCAGATTGTGGCGCAGGGTTTTTTGGGCTGGTAGTTGCAAAGCGCGATCGTACTGAGCAACATAAAGGAAAGAAAGCCCTAAAGGAGTAAAATACCATTCGGGTTGAGTCAATCCGATTTGTCCAAACCAGCGCAGTAATACCCAGTCAACTATCGCCACACTCACGTAGGTAAAACGGACTTCGCGCTTTTCCCAAGCTAGGAAAACATAGAAGGCGGCAGCTATCAGAAAGCTAATCGGATAAAACTTAGCGGGAGATTCCACAATAGTGATGATTGGAATCAGAGAAGCGATTATCTTCCAGGGATTTTTTGACCAACCCCAGTTATCCCAAGGTAAGATGTAAATGAAATAGGCAAATAGAGAAGCAAAGGCAACTTTCCACGGCCCCAGTGGCCCGGAAATGTACTTGACTAAAGGTGTATTGATCCAGTAAAGCCGGATGCCAAAGGCTTCTAGCCAGCCTAAGTAAATCCAAATTTCTGCCCATTGGCGATCGAGATGATTTCGCCCTTGCAAGAAAGCATATTGCACTAAGAGGGTACCAGTGACTAATCCTAAATTTAGCCCGGATTTAATATAGTTGCCAGAAGCTGAAATCAGGAGTATACTGCTTAAAACCCAGTGCAGGTGAGCGAATATTTTTAATTCGGGATTGGTTAAATGTAAATAGCTGCTCAACCAAGGAGATAAAATGCGATAGATATAGGTTAATGTTGTGCCGAGAGTTGCTATCACAATTAAGCCGTCGCCAAAAGATCCTCCTCGTGTTTGGGAAAGTTGATATAGTAGGGATTCGTAGGCGGATGCTGATACGCCAATTAATCCTAAATAAACTAAAGGTTTAAATTCTTGCTGCCGCCTACCAATGCCGATCGCAATTAAAGACGCACCTAACGAGATTAAACCTGTACTATTGGTAAAGGTGTCCGATCGCAAAATCAAGCCCAATACCCCGTAAAGTAGAGGTATCACGTGAATGCTGGGTAAAATTTGGCGATAATCGGGGTTGCGGCGCCGCCACCAATCGCCCAACAATTGCGTAGATAAGCCCAAGGCAATATTCGCGACTGCCAAATTAATCATATTGCGTCCAATAAAGCTCAAACCGACTGCTGTCAGCAACTCCAAACTCCAAGCCAAGGCATAAATTGCCAGCGGGGAAAGTTGGCCCAAACTTCGGAAAACAATTGCAGCCACAGTTACCAAAGTAGCAGCCAACACTTGAGTAGAGGCTGGTAAACTCAAGGTACTGCGTGAATCGTAGAGTTGAAAGGAATAAAGAGTGATGTTTGTCAACAGCAAGCTGGTGACTAAGATTGCCCAACCATCCAAAGCTCGATCGTAAATTTCAGCCAAGGTCGAAGGTTCAGGCAACGTGCTAAAATAACGAACTATCGTGCTGCGAAGCAACCAGAGACACAAAAGTGCGATCGCCCCAGCAATTCCCCAAGCCCAACCAGACAAAAATCCTAATTGTAGAAGAGATGCGGCGGCGAAACTCAAGCCAAATCCGACGCCAATTGCAGCCGCTGGTTGTTCAATTAAATAGTAAGTATTGACGAACATCAACAGCGCAGCAAAACCCAAACCCATTAACCTGTATACCGGAAAGTCAAAAATCAGAAATTGTGCGATTATTAGCGCGATCGAACTCAAGGTACTTGCAAGTTGTTTGTGCGAAGTTTCACTATATTTAGCAACAGCAGTCAAAGCCAAAGGAGTCGCCAGCCACATCAAACCCCACTGAGAGTGCATATTACTGTACAGCAAGATAAAGCTCAATCCTGCCAACACCAATCCCAGATACCAGGAACTTTGGAATAACGCAGGATGCCAGCGAAAGAATGCAGAACTTTCTCTGGTATTTGCAGATTTCATCCAGACAAAAAATCCCCATTCAGCCACCATCAATATCAATAACATTCCTGCCCAAACATAGTCTCTCTGGTTTGGCAAAAACAAGTCAATTGCCGAAGTGAAGCCGCACAAACCAGTAATGTGAGTCAGCGAAACCCAAAATGCCGGATTTCCCTTGGTATCAACAGGAGAAACAGGCATCCCCACGAGTGGGGACTTCTGTGGAATTAGGTATTTCCAAGCGATCCAACCTAAAGTTACAGTAGAAATTAATAAATTGATCGATCGCCAAAACGGATTGACTACACTAATAATAGTTAAAACACTGCCCAAACCGAGAGCAAGATTTTCGCCAAAATGGGCAAGTGGAAACTTTCGCGATCGGTAGAGCCACTGCGCCGCACTTACGGTTAAAATTAAATAAGGCAACAGCAAAACACCCCAAAAAGCCCAAGGAGTTTGCCCAGAGTTGGTAAGCTGAGTTAAAAATGCAACAAATTGTGTTTTAATTCCTAAAGGAACCACTCGCCAAACCAGCCAAATGCTTTGAAGTCCAACGGCGAAAAGCATTAGCAAATCCAACTTTTGCCAAAACCGCACTAAGCGGTTATAAAAAAACCAAACAGCCAAGGCGCTAATGGCGATCGCCTGTAGAGGAATTTCGCGAAAACAAACCAGCCACCCCAAACCCAACAAACCCCCTCCGGCTAATTGCCAGTTAAAAAAGTTGCCGGGATTTGGCTCGTTAGATATATTGTTTCTAGTAGTTCCAGATGCAAGGGATTGCGGCCAATCTAGCCACGCTAACAGTACGCCACAAATTCCCAAAGCTAAACCCATTTCATGGATGTTGACATCCTTGACAAATATCGCCCGACCCAGTAAAATTCCCAAAGAATAAGCTACTAAAGCGGCTTTTCTGTAAGTCAGAAAATCTCTGCTGGAACTGAAAGCAGCGGCGGAAGTTTCAGTGTTTCCCCCGCGTGTGATAGATTGTACCCGTTGTTGCTGAACTTGATAAACTGTAGCAGCAGTAGTTCCCACCGTACCCAAGTAAACCGCAGCTAGGGCAAAGCCTGGAAATCCCCAACCCCAGTGCAAATAACTCAATCCCAAGTGATTTAGGGCGATCGAGGTAGTTACATTTTTCCCCCACAAACTTTGATACTGATCTTTAATAATTCTGCGCGTTATCCAAGTCAAAATAAATGCGGCGACGATGGCAACTGCCCAATCCCAAGGATATTTCCACAATCCAAAGGTGTCCATCGCCCAAAAATTTATCGGCACTAGCAACAGGGTAACTTCTTGCAAAGTTTGAGCAGTCAAGTGTAAATTAGGCTGTTTTTTTGCCCAACTGCCGATCGCCCAAAAAGTTAAAGTATAAGCTAACAAAACTCCATATTGTCCGGCAGCCGGAAATTTTTCCCACTGACTGGCAGCCAAGACTCCTGAGGAGACAACTACCATGAACACTCCTAAAAACAACAGCCACACGACGCTAATTTCGGCGATGAGGGACTGCAAAATTTGAGAGGCAAAAGTTGGGGTTTGAGGAGTTTCTGCGCGCTCGACAACGTTTTTTGTGGTTCTGGGTAATGCTTTTTGTGTTGCTAGAGCAGGTACTTTGGGTTCGGAAATAGGAGAACTCTGGCGATCGTCAATTTCAGAAAGGGCTACAGCGGGCTCGGGTATCGGGCAGACTAAATACTGTCGGCACAACTGCTCAACCTCAGCGGGCGAAATCAAACCCAGCCGCAGCCACGCATCTAAACCTGTCAACAACTCAGGATGCGACGCTAAGACGCTGAATTCTATTTTGCTCGATCGACCTTTAGGAGACGACATCGGCTTAAACTGCTACTAGCTACATTCCAGCTATAGCCTAGATTTCTGCCGATCGAACATCCGAGTATTCCGCCCTGAAAATTGGCACAATAAGTATCGATCGCAAAACCCAAAAATAACCGCGTACATCTGCGTGTATCTGCGGTTAAAAACTCCAAATTAGGAGACAGCATTGGAGCCAGAATTGCCGTGTTCTTACTTATTGATAGATTTCAGCAAAGTTTCCACACTAGCATTGTGGTCTATGAACGAAAACAAATGTTTAAATAGGAGTTTGCCCTCTGCATCCAAAACAAACTGAGCCGGCAAAGGAGCACCCAAAGCCTGACCGGTTTTATAGGCCCGAAACACTCTTACGCTTGGATCGGACAGCAGAGGCATTTTCAAGCCTAAATCTCTGACAACTATTTGGCTTTGCCTGTCGTCGGTGCTGGTTACCATCAATAATTCTATATTGCGATCGGCAAACTGTTCCCACTTTTCATTCAAAGCTTTAATGTGAGGAAAACAGAAAGGGCAATATTGCTTTTCAGTAAAAATCCGCGTAAAAGCCAGAACTACCGGCTTATCGCCCCGATAATTCGACAGCCGCACTAATTTGCCATTATTAATATCCGGCAATTCAAAATCTGGTGTCCTCTGTCCCAGCTTCAGAACATTAGTCGCGGGAACAGGCAATAAATTTTGGAAAAACCGCTGATTTAACAAGCCGCTAAAATCAGTAGAAGTCAGCATATTTGCTAATTTGGGAATGGGGAATTGAGCATTGGGCAATGGGCGAAGCGAAGCGGAGGGATTGGGCATTGCACCGAAAGTTTCGAGGGCGGGCACTCACAGGCGCCGCCCTACAACTCAAAACGATCGAGTTAGACAGCAGCAAAGAATACTTTCGACTTAACTGGATCGGGTGTCATGGTTTTGTCACCGGGCTGCCAGCCAGCGGGACAAACTTCATCGGGGTGAGACTGAACGTGTTGGATAGCTTGCAGAGTGCGGAGAGTTTCGTCTACGTTGCGGCCGAAGGCAAGGTTGTTGATAGTAGAGTGTTGGATGATGCCTTCTTTGTCGATGATGAACAGACCTCTGAGGGCAATACCTGCTTCTGGGTCGAGGACGTTGTAGTCGGAACTGATGGTTTTTTTGAGGTCAGCAACTAAAGGATAGTTGAGGTCGCCGACGCCGCCGGATTTGCGGTCTGATTGTATCCAAGCAAGGTGAGAGAATTCGCTGTCAACGGAGACGCCGAGGATTTCGGTATCGATTTTTTTGAAGTCCTCATGGCGATCGCTAAATGCTGTAATCTCTGTGGGGCACACAAAGGTGAAGTCCAAGGGGTAGAAGAACAGGACTACATACTTTTTGCCTTTATAGTCTGACAGTTTAACTGTCTTGAATTCCTGATCCACTACGGCTGTTGCTGCGAAATCGGGTGCAGCTTGACCAACCCGGAGGCATTCACTTGTCATAGATTTTGTTTCCTTTTTTACGAACTGTTACAAATATATCATACTCATAACGACTACAAGTATGTTCTCGGCAAGTCTAAAAAATCACGCTCTCAAAATAGAGAGCGTGATTTTTTCCATTAAATTATGGCTCAGGCGGGATTTGAACCTGCGACCTTGGGCTTATGAGTCCCCTGCGCTAACCACTGCGCCACTGAGCCAAACTTACTTCACGATTTACCATCGTAGCACGGTAGGTGGAAGTATGTCTGTATTCCCAACAACCGAATTTCTAATACCTTCCGATCTAAGTTATGAGTTTTGGTAATGATTCAAAACCCATAACTTGAGACCAGTCGTTATCGAGAAGCACTGGACGTATCGTTAGGCAGAAAAGCCATTGGATTGACAGCACCCTGTCCGGCGGGATGGATTTCAAAGTGCAAGTGCGGCCCGGTACTGAAGCCGGTGCTGCCCATTTCTGCAATCTGTTCGCCGCGATCGACCTGCTGACCCTTTTTAACCAAAATTCGGTTGTTGTGGGCGTAGATCGTTTCTGATCCGTCTGGATGGGTAATTTCCACCAGATAGCCGTACCCTCCGTCATTCCACTCTGCATAGGTAACCACCCCGCTGTCGGCGGCCACAATTGGCGTGCCGATCGGCCCTGCAATATCAATTCCCTTGTGCATCCGTCCCCAGCGCCAGCCGTAGCCAGAAGTGAGAACGCCCTTAGCCGGCCAAATCAATCCGTTAGCCGACTGCTGTTTGCCGCCGCCGTTAGGCAGATAAGTATCAGCGCCCGAAAGTGGAGGCAGTTCTGGAGAAACCATGCGTCCCAAAGACGGGTTGCTCAGGGGGTCATAACCCTCGGAACCCAAAGGAGCAGTTGCTACCACCGGCCGTTCTTGAGTAGAGGTAGGCGTTAGGTTGATCGGTTGCAGTTCGGCTGCACGAGCGGGATCGAAACGCTCTTGCTGCTGTTTCTGAACTTCCTGGGACCACCCTCTCGACGGCGGTCTGCCGATTTCATTCTGCACCGCTCCAGCGTATTCGGGGGTGTAGAGGTCGGGATTGACGCTTGGGAGTTCTTCAGACGGGTTGGAGGCGAGTTTCGCTTCTGGGCCCTCAGTTGGAGCCAGGGAAACCGCATTTGCCCCGATCGAATTGCGCTCGGCGCGATATTCCTCTCGCAGTCTGACAACTTCTGCTCTCAAGCGTTCGGAATAAGGGTTGAGAGCGGTAGCGGTGGGTAGATCCTCCGCATTCGACTCAATTACAGCGTTCGTGGGAGCGGGATTTAAACCCTGGGCGCTAACATTTTGCAAACCGAAAGGCTGCGGGTATGCAGCAGCGAGGTTGGTAGCAGTTGCACTTGCTGGCTGGGGCAGGGCGCTGGTGTCAACGGCACCTGTAAATGTTGGTTCGCCTTGAAGTTCCAGCTTTCTGTTGTCGCTAATGGTTTGAGAAACTTGAGTTAGCGGAATGCTGTTAATTTTGGGAACCATCGGCGCTGAAATATTGTTCAGACCTTCCAAGTTCGCCAAGGGAGAGACAACGGCCACTTTTGGGGCGGGTGCTGCAACGCCAGCACTGGTTATTTCCGAGGTAGACGAACTGGGGTTCAAAGATGCGGGAACCGAAGTCGCCGACCAGACAGATGTAGAGTTAGAGGCAGAATCAGATGCTGCCGCCTGCACCGCTGGATTATTTGACCGAACGTTGGGAATTTTCAGCCGTTGATTGACATTCAGCAAGTTGGGATTGCCCAGCTTGTTGATGGCGATCAGCTCTTTGGGCGATACCCGGTAATTAGAGGCGATCGCATCTAACGTATCTCCCGGGCGCACGTTGTAGAGCCCCTGGGCTGGCCCTGCGCTACTGCCTGCTGGGGACACTACCACAGCGGAGGGCAAACTAGGTGTTGCGAGAGACTGTTCAATGAACTCCAACGATCGATCGGGCGATGCTGCTTGACCCACCGAGGCATTGGGAATTACAGGTGTGGCCCTGAGGTCAGGAATTGCTGGCGAGGTGGCATATTCCGGGGATGCCAGCGTCGGTACAGCAGGTGTAGATGAATTTGGTCCCACCTCAGAGTCCAACAGGGGCCGACCTGATGCTGTAGTGCGGTTTTCCTGTTTTTTCAAACTGTCGATCGCCCCGTCTGCGTTCGGGCTGTCGATCGAGCTTTGTGTCGGTACAGTCGTCGCCATATCTGGCGCTTCCGTTGACTGACCGTACTGGGCTGCACTATCCAACGACTCGGAGCCAGTTAGATTTAATTTTTGTTCTGGATTGACTGTGGCAGTATTGCCAGGGTTCTCTTGTGGCGAGGCTTCTAGAGCCTCCGGAATTCTGAGTTCTTGGCCGACTTGGAGTGCGGTATCGGGTTTGATGCCGTTGGCAGTTGCTAGTGCCTTCGGTTCAATTTCATAGTCCCGAGACAGATCCCAAAGGGTTTGTCCCTGCTGAACCTTAACCCCTGCCTGTTCGGCTGAGGAGCCGTCAACTTGTCCGGTGGTAGCGGGCCCGTTGGTCGATACAGGCTTTAATTCAACGGTCGATTCTGCTGTCGGTGTGAGTTCAGACGCGCGAGCGCTGTCTCCGTTTCTCGGCAGCAGGATGCCAGAAGCACCTACCGATATTGCCAGCCCGATCGTGGCGAGAGAGCGAAAGGAGCCTGTGCTGAGCGTTGTCTGCTTGGACGGTTCCGCAGAACCGTCTCTGTCGATTTCACTAGCCTGAACAGGCTTATTTTTTTGGGGATATGTTCGTTTCAAAAAAACGACCTCCTACTGAGAAGCGCTAACTGTCCTTGGAAACACTCAAGGGATTGCATGATGCTGAATTTAAATCAACAACCAAAAATATTCTGATTGTTGAAAGCGATCGTGCTTAGGCAAGATTACCTTGCTTTTTTAATTTAGACAAGCTCGAACCGTAATAATTTTTTAAATTCTCGGTCAAACCCGCTGCAATTACACCCCACAAGCCTTACACCGCAATAGTTGGAACGAATACATAAAATATCCGTTCCCGCACAGGCTAAGACTCTCACCTATTGTCCGACTCTATGCTAATTTCCGGACAACCTACAACCGTATATTCACTAGATATCAATAGCCTTCAGGCACAATCAGGCGATCCCTGGCGCCTTAAATCGCTGAAATCCTCTGTTTTTGTGGCTACATCCTCGCAGCGACTAATTTGGTATTACTGATAACAATCTGTTTTTGGATGAATAAAATATATTAATCTCCGCTATCTAGATTTTCACCGCTTTGATACAAATTTCTTATATTTAAAGCGAAAGTTGGTTGTACCCGACAGCTATTAAATATCTATATATGTATGTATCTGTCGATCGCGATTTATCCGAGTTCGCCCAACTGTCGTTTAGCCTCAAATAAACCTACAGCGGCGCTGACAGAGAGATTCAAACTCCTGACTCCAGGCTGGCTCATGGGAATAAAAACTGTGGCATCGCAGGCATCCAAGACCAATTTAGGAATGCCGACAGTTTCTGAGCCAAACATCAACCAGTCGCTGGGCTGAAATTGGAATTGGGTATAACTGCATCGTCCACCAGTGCTGAATCCGATCGTTCGCCCTCCTCGCTCCTGCTGAAATATCTCAAAAGCAGCTAAGTCTTCGTGACAGTGGAGATTGACATAGGGCCAATAATCTAAGCCGGCCCTTTTCAGGTAGCGATCGCTAATTTCAAACCCCAGCGGGCCGACTAAATGTAATGTCGTGCCTGTGGCAGCGCAAGTGCGGGCGATATTGCCAGTATTCGGGGGAATTTGCGGGTGAATCAAGACAAGTTGGGGCATGAAGCTTTAAACAGTTGACAGTTGACAGTTGACCTGGGACAGTTGACAGCCCCCATCGCCCCAAGGATAGCAATGGTTTCAGCGATTAAACACGTCTTGGCAGTTGCTATCAAAGCAAAAAATACAGCTATTGGCACATTTAGAAATCTACCCAAAGGTAGATACTATTCATAGCTTTTATTTATAACAGGTGCCGGCTGCCATTGATTAAATATTCTGATTTGTTTTGCACTGCTACTGTTCAAGCGACTAACTGGCCGCACAAATTGTCTTCCAGCTCCCATTCCTGGTGAGCCATGCCATCAATCCCTTGCAGAATAATCGTGCGCGCATCCAAACCGCCCTCATACAGTTTCAACCACTGTTGGGCGGTGTTGCCTTCCCGGAGAATCTTTTTGAGCGGCGAGAGAAAGCAACTAAAGCCACGTTTTTTGGCGATCGGCCAGACTTCCTGGTAAATTTCCTCAATCCAATCTCGCGCCAAAATCTTTCTGCCGTCTTGCCAGTGAGTGAGTTCGGCATCCAAACTTTGCCGGGATGCAGCAATTTCGTTGGCGTCGGTGAGGGCAACTAAGTCTTGATTGCGGGTGGCGGCCGGTAAGGTGCTGAGTGCTAAGGGGTCTAAGCCGGGGTCTTCCATCATCTGCCAAATACGAGCTTCTAGCAAGGCAGTGATGGCCAACAAAGCCAGAGGATTGACTTCAAGATCGCAAATTCTCAATTCGAGGCGGTTGAGACAGTAGGGGCGACGATCGCCATTTGGCCGCACAGCAGACCACAAATGGCGGACGTTTTGCATACTGCCGAGTTCTAGCTGTTCTTCAGTCCACTGGATGTAATGCTTGTGACTTTCAAACAGGGGGACGATCGCGGGAGTTTTGGGAAACAAACCCCACCGGGTAGAATGATAGCCCGTGACTTCGCCGTCGAGGAACGGGGAAGAAGCGCTCAATGCCAAGTATAGCGGTGCTTCGACGCGGGCGAGGCGGATGGCGCGCATCAGCATTTCTGGTTCGGAGATGCCGATGTTGATGTGAATGCTGGCAGTGACGACTTTGGTGCCGTAGGTTTGCTCGATGTAGGTGTGATAGGGGTTGTTGGGATCCGATCGGTAAAATCGATCGCTCCCACCGAGAGATAGCGTACTTCCCGGGAGCAAGGTATAGTCGCCCAACTGTTTGAGATACTCGCGCAGCCGGACTCGCGGCTTGACTAGGGCGCACAGCAGGCGATCGTAGCTGCACAGCGGGGCCGTCGTGTACTCCACATTGCGACTATCAGGCTCCCGCACAAATCCCTCTAGATCGGCGACTATGCGATCGGAGAGACCGACAACCTCACCTTCGGGCGTGCCGGTATACATTTCTACTTCAAAGCCTTTTGATAGCAGCACGTTTGTTCCTCAGCTAAGTTGAGTGCTAATTTCTAGTATCCCAAAAATTGAGCTGTTCGTACTATCTGCCACAAGGCAGAGTTAAAATTTTTGGAGGCTGGGACTGAAACCGGGTATTTGGGCGCCAGCTTTGTTTGAGCGTTTGTGTGTTAGTTGCGGCACCCAAAGCGGCAAATGCTGGCACCGCCAAGAGTTTCCGAGGCGGTTTTCGGGTGTCAAAGGCTGTTTGTGCGATCGCCTTTGTGTTTGATGCGGCATTCGGGGCGCGATCGTACTTATCGTAAACAGAACCCACCCTTACCACAGACAGAAGTGAGAAAGCACTGCATTCTTCCCTCTTCGCTGTTCCTTCTTCCCTCTTCTTTCTGTCACAGGTCAACTATCAACTGTCAACTATTTCAAGATAACTTTATTCATCCGAGACTCAAGCAAAATCCGCTTAACCTCAATCCGGTAGTCGTATTTTTTGCACTGTGAGTAGGCGCGAGAGCGACAGGAATTTTAGGAATATTTCTGGCTATTCCGTTAGCGGGAGTGATAGTTAGCTGGTTTGAAATTGAACAAACGCAAGCGTAAGGCCAATTGATAAAGCCGTCCCATTTTAGAGAAAGTCAGGCTGAACAACCGGTTTTAAACTGCAAACTAGAAGTCCGATGCTCCAAAAACTATCCTGGGCGCAACGCGAAACTAAAAGTAAAGAGAAAAAGCAACCTAGGGTTTACGCGGAGCATACACTTTACTGCGTAGAGTCAATTCATAAATTGCAAGTCAGTAGGAAATCTTGCTTCTTCTGGTTGGGGATCGTAAATGTAATCGCAGTCAAAGCGCATAGCTTGAGAGTGGCGGCTGATCGAAAATCCGCAGTGAGTCACCATTTCTGTAGTAAAAGTAGCCATGACTAACTCGATAAGTTTTGTGTAAGAAATGTTAGGCTGTTGAACGTAATAAGCGCGTCTAGCAAAAAAGATTCTCTCATCTTTCGGTACAATTATGGCATTAATTTTGTGTGCGTGTTGAATTGGCTTGATATAGCTTTCAATAAACTGCGACTGATTTTTTTGAAGTCTGGCTAATCTTTCGTGTTGCAACCAACTCATTTGAAACACAATTTTAATAAATTCAAAACCCAAAATGTAGTTAAAAACATTATTCCGTTCTTCTGTACTCAATACGAAACGCAGTGCAGATTCTAAATATTGGTCTGTTTCCCGGAGCGCTTGTTGAGATGAGTGGATATAAAATTGTTTGATGTAGCTTCTTAAATCAGATTCGTTTAATTCTTTTTTGACTCGGAATCTGATTAAATACTCTTTAACTCGGTGTAGAGTATCTACATCTTCAAACATTTTTGAGACTAAGCCGTCGGCTGTGTACTCATCTAAAAATTTGGCTTGAAAATCGGGAGTAGATGCACACAATATGTAGGAGAGGGACAAAACGTAGCGTCGCTGGTTCCAAGGCAAGCTTTCTGCCCACTCCTTAACTTCTACAGGGAGTTTTTCCAGCACGGTATCTGTGTGGGGACGTTGAGAAAGGTCGGCATATTTATATTTTTGTTTAATCATTGCCTGAAACCTTGTATTAGTTAATTGACCGGGTAATATATGGCAGGTAAGTACAGTAAAGTAGAGGCCGGCAGTTACCACTTATGTAATTTTTTTATATACCTCTAAGGATACAGGATTTAGCGGGTAAAGGCGGTGATCTGTCTCACATTT
Organism: Microcoleus sp. PH2017_08_TRC_O_A; assembly: GCF_020738665.1. Lineage (NCBI taxonomy): Bacteria > Bacillati > Cyanobacteriota > Cyanophyceae > Oscillatoriales > Microcoleaceae > Microcoleus > Microcoleus sp. PH2017_08_TRC_O_A. Next base: position 69,274 of record NZ_JAEQCE010000001.1, on the reverse strand, counting down.
TTGCGGACTTACTATCACAACTATGAACTTTATATATCACATTTTTGGGCCGCGAGTGTCACAGGAAATAATTATTCACGTCACTGGGATAACGGTGGGTTTGGTTGATGATGTAATCAGGGTGATTTATAACTTTTTGTTAATCCGGATTACTGAGGAAAATCATGAACTCGACTACAAGTATTTTACCTAAAAATCAGTGCCGATACTTAAGTTTTGGCCAGATCCTCGTTCAACCAGTGCGACACTGGTTTGATAGCATTGCAGTGGGCGATCGGCAAATAGCTAAGTGGTTGTGCCAAGTTATACCCGCACGGTGTCCTTTTGAGAGAAATATCCAGTTATTCGGACACCATTTTTTCCACATACCCCCGATGTGCAAGCTAAATCCTGTATATGAAGAATTAGTGGGGTTGCGTTTTCGCTCGCTGTCGTTTTTGGCTGATGTATCCGGGGAAGATGTAACGCCGTACTGCTGATTGAGGGGTTTCATACCTCGATCGCCGATCGATCGACCGTAGTGCATCTAGATTGTCTATGATAGTCGATGGAGAGGGGGAGAGACCTATAACAGCTTCGCTCTTCGGGTAAACAGGGGGAGAGCATTTGAGGCGTTTTAATTAGGCATTGAAATATACAATTTAAATGCTGTAGAGCTTATCAATTATTTATGGGTGCAGCACTATGCCAATTGTTCGATCGCCAATTTAGACCACAATCGTTAATATCAGTGGATGCTTTGGATGCTTTTAAATTACAGCGGGCTTCCATCATTACGGTCAAGTCAACAATAATATCAAACCGTAGCAGCGAAAACAACAGATATAACAATAATTTAACAAATTACTTTGCCTAATGGAAGTGAATATGTTTAACGCAACAGAACTGCTAATTAACGATTTTGTAAATCGGCTAATTGAAGGCTACCGGCACACCTACGGTGGCTTCAAATCTGACTATGGCGAAATTATTGCTTGGGTAGCCGATATGGCTTTGGAAAATATTGCTAATAGCGATGCTCTTTACCACAATGTGGAACACACTATTTTAGTGACATTGGTGGGACAAGAGATTCTGCGCGGGAAGCACATCCGCGAGGGCGGTGTTTCCTGCGAACATTGGCTGCATTTCCACATTGCTTTGCTGTGTCACGATATCGGGTATGTCAAGGGTGTTTGTCGGCAAGATAGAACAGATTTAGGAGTGTATGCGACGGGAATAGGTGACACGAATTTAACGCTACCGAGAGGGGCGACTGATGCGAGTTTGACCCCTTATCATGTCGATCGGGGAAAGATGTTTGTTGAGGAACGCTTTGGGGGTCACAGACTGATTGATGCCAACCTGGTTAAGCAGAATATTGAGTTAACTCGTTTCCCGGTTCCTCGGGATGAAGACTATCAAGATACTGTGAATTATCCGGGTTTGGTGCGGGCGGCGGATTTAATTGGTCAGTTGAGCGATCCGCGATATTTGCAAAAGGTGACTGCGCTGTTTTATGAATTTGAGGAGACTGGTCAAAATCAGGTGTTGAAGTATTGCAATCCGGCGGATTTGCGGGAGGGGTATCCTAAGTTTTATTGGAATGTGGTTTATCGGTATGTCAAGGATGCGATCGGCTATTTAGAATTGACGCAACAGGGGAAACAAATTGTTGCTAATCTGAACGCAAATGTGTTTCGGGTGGAGCATTCTGAGGCGGGAGTTGAGGAGGTGGCTTCTGTTAGTTAGGCTTGGAGTTGACTTGGGGCGGGCGCTCTGGTTGCTGATCCGAGCGAAAGGGCGATCGTCCTATTTAATGTTAAGCTTGTGAACTGTGCTCGATTGGGCGATCGCCATATAGTAAAATATAGCTATACCCACAGCCGCCAGCAAATTTTAAAATATTTTGATTGTCATTGCTCGATAGATTGACTCGTTCAATTCTTAAGAAATAGAGAAAAATCACCATGAGATTCATTAACCCCAAAACCGATTTCGCCTTCAAAAAAATATTCGGTGGCAAGGAAAGCAAACCAATATTGATCAGCTTTCTCAATGCCCTAATTTACAAAGGCCATCCCACCATCACCGATTTAGAAATTATCGATCCGTATTTACCATCAAGAGTCTCATATCTTAAAGAGTCTTACCTGGATGTCAAAGCAAAGCTTGCATTAGGTCAAACTGTAATTATCGAAATGCAAGTTTTAAATGTGGCATCTTTTGCGAAGCGGGTGATTTATAATGCTGCAAAAACTTACTCTACTCAACTGATTCGCGGTGAAGGTTACTTTAACTTAAAACCTGTAATTGCTTTGACCATTACAGATTTTGAAATGTTTGAAAACGACCGAGAAGTAATTTCTCACTTTGTGTTCAAGGAGAAAAAGCGTTTATTTGAGTATCCAGATCCAGGAATGGAAATGATATTTATTGAATTGCCGAAATTCAACAAACAATTGGATCAGTTGGAAACTTTGACTGACAAGTGGGTTTATTTTATGAAAAATGCCCCCAGTTTGGAAGTAGTACCGTCAACAATGGAAAATGTCTCGGAAATACAACAAGCTTTTGCGATTGCTAATGAAACTAACTTGAATCCTGAAGAGTTGAAAGATTTAGAAGATCGCGAGAGGTATATTATGGATCAGCAGGGAATCTTGCGAAAGGGAATTCAAGAAGGCAGAGAAGAAGGACTCGCACAAGGGCGAGAAGAAGGCAGAGAAGAAGGCAGAGAAGAAGGACTCGCGCTAGGAATGAGAGAAAAGGCTCTGGAAATTGCTAGGCAACTTCTCAATGTGCTTGACAATCAAACTATTAGTCAAACTACTGGTTTGAGTGTAGAAGATATCGAAAATTTGCGGGAGGAATAGGAAGGAAGGACTGAAGTCCTCACTACAAACTACATCAAATTGGTTTGTAGTGAGGACTTCAGTCCTCATCCAACGAGAGAGGACTGAAGTCATCACTATGAACCTATAGACGACTCTGCCATCTGTCTAGAGGAAGATTTTATTAAACGAGTAAATTACGTATTATGCTGTAAAAGTCAGGCAGAGGGAAAAGCTATCTCCGACTCTCACTCCCAATAGCTGACCAATCTTACAGTATAAAAAATAAATCTCATGACACCAGTCACTCCCAATCAAACTTCATCTCAATACGAAACTACCCAATCTGAAGAAAAAATTGACTCTCTGGTAGAAGAAGTTAAGCCAGAAACCGAACTCGATTTAGAATTCCTGTACACCAGAGATATTGAATTCCGCCAAGAAACAATTTATTTCATTGTAGTCGATCGCTTCCACGACGGCGACTCCGCAAATAATGCAGGCCCAAACCCAGAACTTTACGATCCAGAAGGCAAAGATTGGGGCAAATATTGGGGCGGCGACTTGCAGGGAGTTATCGACAAACTCGACTACTTAAAAGATATGGGTGTTACAGCAGTTTGGCTGACTCCGCTTTTTGAGCAAGTAGAAGCATTATTTGTCGAACAAGCTGCGATTCACGGCTACTGGACAAAAGATTTTAAACGACTAAATCCCCGATTTATTGCTAAAGGTGATAATCCTTCTGTCAACCAAACACAAGAAACTAAAGATACCGTATTTGACAAATTAGTAGACGAGTTGCACCAGCGAAAAATGAAACTTGTACTCGATATTGTCTGCAATCACAGCAACCCAGATTTTAGTGGAAAAAAAGGGGAGCTTTACGATGATGGTGTCAAAATAGCTGACTTTAACGATGACAAAGATAACTGGTATCACCATTATGGAGAAGTCCAAAATTGGGAAGATGAATGGCAAGTTCAAAACTGCGAACTGTCTGGCTTGGCTACTTTCAATGAAAACAATATTGCCTATCGCAGTTACATTAAGTCAGCAATTAAACAGTGGCTAGATAGAGGTGTTGATGCTTTGCGGGTTGATACAGTTAAGCATATGCCGATCTGGTTTTGGCAAGAGTTTACTGCGGATATTTTGACACATAGACCTGATGTTTTCATCTTTGGGGAATGGATTTACAGCGATCCTAGAAATGACCTTTCTGTGGAATTTGTCAATGAGTCGGGGATGACTATTTTAGATTTTGGGCTGTGCGTGGCAATTCGAGAAGTATTGGGACAGGGTGCGGAAGCCGGATTTCAGTTAATTCAGGATGTGCTGAATTTGGATCACCGCTATTACGGGGCGACGGAGTTGATTACTTTTATTGACAACCACGATATGCCGCGGTTTCAGTCGTTGAATGCCGATCGACAAATGCTCCGGTTGGCGATAAATTTAATCATGACAAGTCGTGGCATTCCGTGCCTTTATTACGGCACTGAACAGTACCTGCACGATGATACAGAAGGGGGAAATGACCCTTACAACCGCCCGATGATGGAAAAGTGGGATACTGATTCGCCGATTTACCGCGATGTGCGGTTGCTGTCTGGGTTGCGGCGGCTGAATCCTGCTATTTCGATGGGGAGTCAGTGGCAAAAATATCTAACTGCTGATGTTTATTGTTACGTCCGCCGCTATCGCGATTCTGTGGTGTTTGTGGCGATGAATCGGGGCGATTCTGTGACTGTTGAAGCGGTTGATACGGAGTTGCCGGATGGAGAGCATACGGAGGTTTTATCGCGCCGCAAGTTTGAAGTTAAAGACGGGATGCTGTATAATTTGGAGTTGGGCGATCGCGAAGTAATGATTTTTAGCCGCGTGGGAGAGCGAGTTAAGGGGAAAACTATTGTGCGGGCTCAGCTTAACAGTGTTAAAAGTCAGCCTGGGGAAAGAATTGTGGTGGTTGGAGATTGTCCTGAATTGGGGAATTGGGATATTAGTAAGGCTTACCCGCTGGAGTATATCAATACTAATACTTGGTTTGGGGAAATTCCTTTTAATGAAAGTGCGGGGAAGTTGATTTCTTATAAGTATGCGCTGCTGCGGGAAGGAAGGTCGCCGCTGCGAGAAAATTTGGTTTGTCGGCGCTGGGTTTTGGCTTCGGAAGGGACTGTGAAATGGCGCGATAAGTGGGTTTCGGGACGGGAGTCTTGACAGTTGACAGTTGACAGTTGACAGTTGACAGTTGACAGTTTGGAAATTTTAACAATATCAATGCAACCGGAAACGATAGATTATTGATTGTTGACTGTTGGGAAATTTGAATAATACCCATGCAACCGGAAACGATATGAGTAGGGTGCGCCGAAGAGCATCTGATCGCCATAAGTAGTGCGTCAAATTAATTTTTGCGCCTAGGGCTGACACCCGGGCGCCAATCTTGTAAGAGTCAAAAATAGTCACAGGGGTCGATCGCTCGATTCCAATGACTTAAGCTTTTATGCTGAAGTTAGCTGAAGCATTTATGTTTAACCTGATGTATATTTCTCCAGAGCAAGACCAAAAAATTCGCTACATCATCCGAGAGTGCGGTCAAGAAGCCCACAAGCTTGCAGCGGAACCTTTTGAAGTTTCCGAGAAAGGCCCAGATGACTACGTGACGAGTATCGATCGCTACTTAGACGGAAAACTATCAGCAGCATTTAGCGCTTTGTTTCCTGAAGATGGCAGGATCACGGAGGAAAACACGTCCTCCAGAGCAGCTTACCAGGCAAATTACCAGCGCCTCTGGTGCATCGATCCCCTCGACGGGACGGAGGGATTTATTCAGGGAAAACAGCACTACGCTGTGATGGTGGGGCTGCTGTTGGAGGGGGAACCGGTGGCCGGCTGGATCTACGCCCCGGCTTTTGACCAAATGTATTTTGGCGGTAAAGATTGGGGATTGTTCCAAACTGTGGGAACCTCTTCGCCGCAGCCGATCGGCCTTTGCAAACCCCCCGCTCCGACACCGTTCAATTGTAAAATTATTCTCGGCGACAGAGACCAGAAAAACTATGCCGGGGCGATCGCCCAAAGCATCCCAGGAGTAGAATTTTACTCGCTGGGAAGCTTTGGCTTAAAAGTTATGGAAATCATACAAGGTCGAGCCGGTTTGTACCTGTATTTCAACGGTAGAGTTAAAGTGTGGGATACCGCCGGCCCTCTGGCCCTAGCAAAGGCAGCCGGATTGGTCTGTTGCGACTTGCAAGGTCAACCGCTGAGGTGGACGGCAGACGCCATAGAGCCGGAGTCTCTGGCCCACACGCAGTCGATCGCGATCGGCTGGCCGGATTATATAGAAGCTCTGTTGGGGAAAGTTCAACAGGCAGTGGGACGCCTGTAAACCCGTTTAAGATTGAAAAATCTGCCCATAATTTTAGGTGAAGCGGGCCCCTGTACCCTGATTGGAGAATTGGGTTTTAAACCCCATAGTTCTAGGACAGCTTTGCATTAAAATTGAAATGTCTACAGGCTCAAGACACGTTGAAACAGCTACGGTGAGAGCGCACCTAGACAGCTAGAGGGGCAATGGTTGACTCCAACCCTGAAGGCATACAAGCATTTGACTTGTGAGGAAAACAAAAAGTCAACCTAGGGCATTGGGAGACTTAAAACGAACGTGGAGACTGAGTGAGACTTGCTTCTTGCAAGCATTAGTCTGTGAAGCGTTAAGGAATCCTCTCTCATTCAGGAAGAGGAGGTATGTCAAAGGAGCTATGAGACGAAGTAAGTTTCGCCTGTGTCTGAGATTTGCGTCTCGTTCGCTTTGTGTCAATCTTATGTAGCAGCAACAGATTGTTTGTTTTCTCAAACAGCGATCGTTCCCTAGCTATTGGGTGTCGCCTAATCTAATTTCCCACCTCCGCGAGTTTGCATGAAGACAGAAGCTTTCAGTGAGCTGTTCCCTCTATTTAAGGGTGCTAACCCAGAAACCTTGGGAGGGCTGCTATCCAATGCCGTTAAGCATGAGTATCCCCCAGGCCGAGCTGTGGTGATGGAGGATTCTTGGGGTAACGCAATTTATTTTGTTGTGTCGGGCTGGGTCAAAGTCCGCCGCCTGTCAAACGATCGAGCTGTATCAATGGCTATTTTAGGACGGGGAGCTTTCTTCGGCGAAATGGCCATTCTTGATGAATCTCCCCGATCGAATGACGTACTTGCTCTATCGCCCGTGCGGCTGATCAGTGTCACGGCTCAGCGATTTATCCAAACCCTGTTTAAAGATCCGCAATTGCATCACCGGATGCTGCAACTGATGGTGCGGCGCCTGCGCCAAACCAATCTCCGCTCTCAACTCCAGAACCGCCAGCCAGCGGTTAAACTAGCAAATACTTTAGTTGAGCTGGGAGAAAACTACGGTCAGAAAACTGCTGAGGGCAGAGATATCTTCAATATCCCTTATGAAGATTTAGCTGACGTGACAGGTATCGCCCTAGATGAAACCAGCAAAATTATGGAAAAACTAGATAGTAAAGGCTGGATCAAAATCGATCCAGAGCACCAAACTATCCATTTGATCAACCTCAAGCACTTGATGAATTTGGCAAGTCAATGACCGATGTCACTTATGAGGATACCTCGTCCGCTGCCGATCGCGCGATCGGACAACTAACAGCACCGACCATTCACTATTCGGTGGCGATGCCCAATCCTGAATCCCACCTGTTTGAAGTGACTTTGCGCGTGCAGGGTTGGTCGGAGCCGGTGCTGGATTTAAAAATGCCTGTCTGGACTCCCGGTTCTTACTTGGTTCGAGAGTACGCCCGCCACCTGCAAGATTTTCGATCGCTAGGAGGCGATCGAGCTTTACTTTGGCGCAAGATTAGCAAAAATCACTGGCAAATCGAGACAAATTCAGTGTCAGATGTCACGGTTTGCTACCGGATTTTTGCCAACGAACTGACAGTACGAACCAATCATTTAGACTCGACTCACGGTTATTTTAATCCAGCGGCTCTGTGCTTTTTCTTGCCCGGTTTTGAGCGCAACTGCTATACGGTGACAGTGGTGCCACCGCAGCCGGAATGGCGCACAGTTACTACTTTGCCGCCTGTTTCTGGGGAAGATTTTACTTTCGCTGCTGCGGATTTTGACACCCTTGTCGATAGTCCTTTTGAGATTGGCTGTCACGAGTCCTACGATTTTGAAGTGATGGGAAAACCCCATCAGCTTGTAGTTTGGGGACAAGGCAATTTAGAACCAGAACGGGCAATTCAAGATATCAAGAAAGTCATTGAGGTAGAAGCAGAAATGTTCGGCGGTTTGCCTTACGACCGCTATGTGTTTTTGTTGCATTTGTCTGGCTCTGGTTTTGGCGGATTGGAACACAAGGATAGTTGCACTCTTAACTATTCGCGTTTTGGTTTTCGGAACAAGGACAAGTACGAACGGTTCATTCAATTGGTGGCTCACGAGTTTTTTCACCTCTGGAATGTCAAGCGCATTCGACCGAAAGCTCTCGAAATATTTGACTACGAACAAGAGAATTATACTCCTTCTTTATGGTTCTCTGAAGGCACGACCAGTTATTACGATTTGCTAATTCCTTTTCGAGCGGGTCTCTATGGCGTGAAAGGTTATTTCCAAAATCTTGCCAAAGAAATCACTCGCTTGCAGACGACTCCGGGGCGGAACGTGCAGCCTGCGAGCGAGTCGAGTTGGGATGCTTGGATTAAACTTTATCGGAGGGATGCTAATAGCGATAATTCGCAGATTTCCTATTATTTGAAAGGGGAATTAGTTTCGTTTCTGCTGGATTTGTTGATTCGAGCTAAACACGGCAACGCGCGATCGCTCGACGATGTGATGCGTTTGATGTGGCAGCAGTTTGGCGGTTGTTCTCCTGAAAATGAAGATTTTGACCAGAAGTCGGGAACAGAGGCAAAGCCTGCGTATCTGACATCAAATGGTAAGTTAAATGCTCGCTCGCGGACGGCAGAAATAGGCTTTACTCCCGAAGAGTTGCAAAGTGCGATCGAGTCTGTAGCCGGCATGGATTTGAGTGACTTTTTTGCGCGCTATGTAGACGGCACAGAAGAGTTGCCTTATAACGAATATCTGGAACCTTTCGGGCTACAAATTTGGGTAGATGAAAGCGAGCAAACGCCTCGGATGGGTTGGACGTTGGGAGCGGAAAACGGGCGGCAAATGGTTAAATTTGTCGAAGCAGGATCTCCGGCACAATTGGCCGGAATTGACGCTGGAGACGAGTTGCTGGCGATCGCAGGTTTTCGAGTAAATGCCGAACAAGTGGCAGAGAGGCTGAAAGACTATCAGCCGGGGGACACGGTAGAAGTGACAGTTTTTCATCAAGACGAACTGCGGACTTGTTCTGTTACTCTCGCCCAGCCGCGCCCCGGCCGTTATTCGATCGTACCAGTCGATCGGCCAAGCACTATTCAGAAACAAAACTTTACTGGATGGCTGGGTGTTCCTCTGTCGAATTTGTGACATCATTGTTAGTAGTTAGTTGTTATTTGTTACTTGTTACTTGTTGGTTGTTATTTGTTAGTTTTAATAACCAATAAGATTGTGTCCGGTTAATTACCTATCATAAATTTTGTACTGAGAGCGCTCGTCCTCACTGCAAAACTATAGGCCAATCGGGAAGGACTCAAGTCCTTACTAAAAAAGACTTTTATGATGGTTGTCTCACCGGATATGACATAAAAAATCAGCAATAACCAGTAACAAATAACTCATAACAAATAACCCATTAGCAATCACCAATTTTAATTATGCAAACCCCACCTCCTCCATCAATTACGCCTCGCCAGATGAACCTGCTGCGAATCGTTTCCTCTATGGCCTGGGCTGATGGCGAACTCGCAACAGAAGAAGTTAATTTAATGCTCGATCGCTTTTGCCGTTTGTTTGCCGCAGATGACGACGCCCAACAAATGCAACAGGAACTGCGGGATTACATCATGCAAAATATTCCCCTTGATGAGCTGATTCACCAACTAGAAACTCAAGAGGAAAAAGAATTAGTCTTGCAACTCGGCTATGAAGTGATTGCATCTAGTTCTCGCACTCCCGACGAACCAAACATTAACTCTGACGAAGCCGCAGCTTATCAAAAATTAGTGCAGTTGCTGAATCTTCCAGAAGATGCTGTCAAGCGTATTGAAGCAGAAGCATCATCGGCGACACATACTTCGGAGGGAATTATAGAGAAGATAGCTCACAAATTAGAACAGTTCATCAAACGCTAGTTTGTGACTGGCGCGCGGCTGATTCCTGGTTGATTCCTGTATTTCTAGTTACTAAACCTGAAATTTTTAAGAGCAACCGGGAATAATTCGCCATAGGTAAGTCTTTTTTACTTAATACTTTTGGACTGGGTAATATAGCCCTTCTCAGATAGGTGAGGTACGTTGTTGGGCTTCAGCCCTCTTCGTTTGGGCTTCAGCCCTCTTCGTTTAAGCGGTTATATAAGCAGTCAGTCATACCTCATCTTTCTGATAAATGCTATACAATTTTTCCCAAATAATGTAACCTAACAATTGTTGTGCAAGAGTGTTAGGGAAAGTTGTTGATTCTCCCGGATGTGTAAGATCAAATCCGGCTGTACCAGAATGATTAAACCGCAGAGGGCGCAGAGGACACAGAGGGAGAAAATAGAGAGAGGTACTCATGGGTATAGGGCATAGGGCATAGGGCATAGGGCATAGGGCATAGGGCATAGGGCATAGGGCATAGGGCATACCTCACTTTTTTTGAGAAAGGCCATATCATCTTCGGGTAAAGATCGATCTTATGATTGTTGAGAATATTCTCAAGTAAGTGACTAATAACTAATAACCAATAACCAATAACTAATAACTAATAACTAATAAGCAATAACCAATAACTAATAACTAATAACTAATGACTAATAACTCTTTAAAATTATTGTTCCTATCAACTTCTGTAGGTCAACTCGGTTCTGGGTTGGGCGGCGGAGTCGAACTTACAGTCTTGAATATTGCTAAAGAATTGCAGCGCCGAGGTCATAAAATAACAGTTGTAGCGCCGGCAGGTTCAGTCTTAGAATCAATTCCAGTCATCGAAATCGCGGGGGATTTGCAAGTAACTGCCCAAACACAAGATTACCACGATCCGATTGTGATGCCTGCCGATTCTGTGCTGGCAAATATGTGGGAATACGCTCGCCAAGTTCAGGATGATTGGGATCTGATTGTTAATTTTGCCTACGATTGGTTGCCTTTTTATTTGACGCCATTTTTTAACACTCCGATCGCACATTTTATCAGTATGGGCTCCATGTCGCGATCGTTCGATCGCATCGCCGGACAAATCGCCACCAAATTTCCCGGTACGCTGGGAGTTTGCACCCTTACCCAAGCCCAAACCTTTGCCTTTGCTAGCGAGTGCGAGTTGGTGGGAAACGGCGGCATCGATTTATCGCTGTACGACTTTTGCAGCCAACCGGAACCAAAATTAGCTTGGCTAGGCCGCATCGCCCCGGAAAAAGGCTTAGAAGATGCTGTGGCGGCTGCAAAAATTACAGGCATTCCCCTAAAAATTATGGGCAAAATGCAAGATGAGGATTATTGGCACAAAATTTGTACAGATTACCCGGATGCTCCGGTAGAATATTTAGGGTTTCTGACAACAACCAAAATGCAAGAACAAGTCCGCCAGTGCCGAGCATTGTTGATGACGCCGCGCTGGGTGGAAGCTTTCGGAAATGTGGCGATCGAGGCTTTAGCGTGCGGTGTGCCTGTGATTGCTTACGAGCGCGGGGGGCCGGCGGAAATTGTGCGAGACGGGCTGACGGGCTTTTTAGTGGAACCTGATAGTGTAAATGGCTTGGTAAGTGCGATCGACCGTTTAGACAAAATTGACCGCAGTGCTTGCCGGCGACAAGCAGAGGTAGAATACAATTTAGGAGCCGCGGGCGATCTTTTTGAACGCTGGTTCAAGTCTATTGTAAAATTGAGTTAAATAAACTCTTAATTGACCACAACAAAAGACCACAAAAATAACTATGGCAACTGAACGTTTAGTGCTTTTATCGAGCAGAGAAATCGAAAAAATGCGTCAAGCTGGCAGCTTAGCAGCTCAGCTTCTTCTGCATCTCGAACCAATGATTAAACCGGGTGTCAGCACTCTGGCAATTAACGACGAAGCGGAACGCTGGACTTTAGCCCACGGTGCAAAAAGTGCTCCGTTAGGTTATAAAGGATTTCCGAAATCTCTGTGTGCTAGTGTCAATGAAGTTGTCTGTCACGGCATCCCGAATGCAAAACAAATTCTCAGAAAAGGTGACATTATTAACATTGATGTAACGCCTTTAGTTGATGGCTATCACGGCGATACTTCTAAAACTTTTTTTGTTGGGGAACCTTCACCTGTAGCTAAAAGGTTAGTTGAAGTAACTGAGGAATGTCTCAGAAGAGGAATTGCGGAAGTTAAGCCTGGTGCTCGTACCGGTGATATCGGTGCGGCGATTCAAGAATATGCTGAAGCGCAGGGTTTTTCGGTGGTGCGAAATTTTGCGGGACACGGCGTGCATCGCGTTTTTCACACTGAACCGGAAATTTTGCATTACGGTAAGCGGGGGACGGGAAAGAAGCTCAGACAAGGTATGGTTTTTACGATCGAGCCGATGATTAATGAGGGTACTTGGGATGTGGAAATTTTGGCGGATGGTTGGACTGCTATCACTAAGGATAAAAAGCTTTCGGCTCAGTTTGAACACACTCTGGCTGTGACTGATTCTGGGGTGGAAATTCTGACTTTGCCGTAGGTATGAAAGGTGGAATTCCGCCGAATCGAATTCGGAATTAGGTACGTAGTTGCGCTTCAGCGCTCTTAGTATTATATACGGAAAGAGCAATCCTAAATCATTTTCAAGCTCGGGAAATTATCAAATCCTTGCTATAAAATGAGTTTAGCAAGACGAGAGGTAGTCGTACCTTGAAACTTAGATAGGATGCAACTACGTACCTTTGAGCGCTGAAGCGCAACTACGTACCTTTGAGCGCTGAAGCGCAACTACGTACCTTTGAGCGCTGAAGCGCAACTACGTACCTTAATAGATAATTATTAATATGAAATGGCTGCAACCGGGAGATTTGCTGCGGGCGATCGCACCTAGCGGCGCGCTGCGAGAATTGACTAATTTTGAACGCGGTTTGGAAATTTGGAAATCCCGCGGCTATCGAGTTGAATTAACACCGGGTTTTGCCGATCGCGCTGGCTACTTGGCCGGTTCCGACGAAAACCGCGCCCGACAGCTCGCAGATGCCCTCAGTGACCCGGATTGTCGCGGTATTCTGTGTGTTCGAGGCGGTTTCGGTAGCACTCGACTTTTGGAAAAAGGTAAGGTGGGCGATCGCACGAATTCCGGGTTTCCGACTCCCGATTCCCATGGGCCGAAATGGTTGATCGGCTTTTCCGATATTACGGCTTTGCTGTGGAATGACGACAAATTGGGGATTTGGGGGGTTCACGGGCCGCTGCTGACAACTTTGGGCGCGGAACCGGATTGGTCGGTCGATCGACTTTTTGACTGCGTAGAAGGCCGTCCGTTACAATCTTTGCAAGGTAAAGGATGGGCTGGTGGAAAGGCTTCGGGGCGGTTGTTTCCGGCGAATCTGACGGTGGCTACTCATTTGCTCTCCACCCCTTATCAACCGGATTTGACTGGTACTATTCTCGCATTTGAGGATGTTTCGGAGGCTCCTTACAGGGTCGATCGGATGTTGACTCAGTGGCGGATGGCGGGGGCTTTTGCGGGGGTGCGGGGGATTGCTTTGGGACGGTTTAGTCGCTGCGAGGTTGGCCCGGATAGTCCTAGTTTTACTATAGAAGAGGTTTTGCGCGATCGGCTCTTTGACTTAAATATTCCCATTGTCTCGGATTTACCGTTTGGCCATGAAGGGGTTAACGCTGCTTTACCGATGGGAATTGAGGCGAGTCTCGATGCTGAATCGGGATTGCTGATTTGTGGGGATACATCGCAACTTTAGATGCGGCATCAACGTCTGTAAGTTGGTAGGGTGCGTCAGGGAGAAATTATTAGTCTGTGATTAAAACACTCAGCCCTGACGCACCGTACAGTTGGTAGTCAGTTGGTAGAGTGCGTCAGGGAGAAATTATTAGTTGGTAGGGTGCGTCAGGGGAAAAATAATTAGTCTGTGATTAAAACACTCAGCCCTGACGCACCCTACGATAATTCCTAAATAGTCCAGTTGGGTGAGGTTAACACGGTTGGCATAAATTAGATTTAAAATAGAGTGTGTATGCAAATGTCGGCGCCAACAAGGCAAAAAGATTTTAAAACTTTTGAGAGGTTGATATGAAAGCACACAACTTGTTAAACAGTATTGCTGCCGCAGTCCTAGTTACCGGATTGGCACTTACGGCGATTCCGTCAAGTGCGGTTGCCGAATCGATACAAAATAACGATCGCATAGATGGAGTAATCCGCCGCACTTCCCCGATTTACCGTTTCCGAAATATGTGGACGCCCGGAACTCCGACGGAAGAATTGCGCGGTCAAGAATATACTTTCACTGCGCGGGAAGGCGATAACATTCAAGTGTTTTTAGATACGGATAGAAGTCGCGGTTTTACTCCCGTTATGGTACTATTTTACGGGAACAACAAGCAAGTCGCTTTTACCCAAGACCGTTCTTTTAATTATGTGATTCCCCGCAGTGGCGATTACAAGCTTTTGGTGTTAGCGAAAGATGCTGCGAGGGGCGGTAGCTACACGGTGGAAGTTGCGGGAATTGATGGCGGCGACAGACGTGCTAGTAATAATAGATGGGATGACAGAAGCGACAGGGGCCGTAACAGCAGCAGCTACGATGGAGAACGGATTTTGCGTGATGATTTTGGCTTAAACCCGATCGACTGTCGCCTCAGACGTACTATGGTAAGAGTAAGATTTGACGATACCGGGAGAGACGGGACTTATTGCGCTGTACCGACTAGGGCTGTTCCGGCGGGCGATTATTATTACAATGCGCGGACTAGAGATTTAGATTCGGCGAGGGCGGATGATGGTAGATTCGATCGATCTAATGATAATAGCAGGTTCGATCGTCCCGAGCAATGTCGCGTATCTGTAGGCGGAGTGTGTGTGACTAGGTAAGCCCGAAAAAATCATCTTTTCCGAGGAATTGTAAGGGCGGGTTCACCCTGATTTGTAACTCAAATCAACAATATCTATAAACCCGCCCCAACCCAACTAGGTAAGCCCGAAAAAATCATCTTTTCCGAGGAATTGTAGGGGCGGGTTCACCCTGATTTGTAACTCAAATCGACAATATCTATAAACCCGCCCTAACTTGGAGTGATGGGTGGGGGCGGGTTTTTGAGTCCGTCGATTTCATTGTAGATTTGGGTGAACCCGCCCCTACAAATCTTGGTATTTTAGATGTAATTTTGTATTCCTGAATCAGTTGCTGGTTACCAGCTAAAATTTGTGAGGCAATTAATTCAGTTCCAAAAATAATGGATACTATTGATATTTAAGGCTTCCGTTTTCATTGTATTCAAGTTCATGATACTTGCCACCTAAACCTAAATCATGTAAGCACCTCTGGTAGTTTTTGGGGTCCATATCAAAAGCATTAGTCTGATTCAATCTTGCCCATTCAGCTACTTTTAGCTGGCTAGTTACCCCTGAAGCATCAACTACAGTTTTGACAATCCAATCAAACATCTTTATTTACTCTTTAAGTTCGTATAATTTAATTATATTCCTATTGATTTTTTTGGGTCAAGTTTCCATTCAATTATTTTCCCCAGCGAGTGGGGAGATTTGCAAGGGTTCCCAAAATTATCCGTCAAAACTCCTTCAACCCCGCAGAAAAACTCGCTGAAACCCTTGCCCAGCAATGCTGCGAGGGTTAGAACGAAACAGCGTATTTTCAGCCATTTTCCCGACCCCTCGCAAACTACCACAGTTCGATCGCAAATCAAGCTCTACCAATTAATGAATTAATTCAGTCCAGAAAACAGAAGCGCTGAAAAAATAGATGCGGAGATTGCTTTCATAAGAGATCGCTTCGCTAACGTTCCTCGCAATGACAGATAGTGCCTCGCAATGATAGATAGTAGGGAATTTACCCATCAAACCCAAAGAAACCGGGTTTTTTTGCGAATCTGCCGACTGCGACGAAGAATTATCGCCAAAAACCCGGTTTCTGAGCCCCGCGTCAGTCCGAATACACATACAGACATCAGACAATAGCTGCTGCGGGCCGATCGCCGAATTTTCGATCGAAAAGGACGATCGCACAGTGGTAAGCTACCAAAGACATTAAAAGATCTAAATTCGAGAAAAGTTAAGATGTCATCATTAAATGAAGTTCCCTTGCTGTTGCGGGCAGCCCGCGGCGAAACCCTAGACCGCCCGCCCGTGTGGATGATGCGCCAAGCCGGTCGCTACATGAAAGCCTATCGAGATTTGCGAGAAAAGTATCCCTCCTTTCGCGAACGTTCTGAAATTCCCGAAGTTGCGATCGAAGTTTCCCTTCAGCCGTGGCGCGCGTTTCAACCCGACGGCGTAATTTTATTTTCCGATATCGTCACCCCAATGCCCGGTTTGGGCATCGACATGGACATCGCCGAAGGTAAAGGCCCGATTATCCACGCACCCATCCGCACTCAGCAGCAAATCGACAACCTGCAACCGCTGAACCCGGAAGAAAGTTTGCCTTTTATCAAAACTATCCTCAAATCCCTGCGCGCGGAAGTCGGTAACAAATCCACCGTGCTCGGTTTTGTCGGCGCGCCCTGGACTTTAGCAGCCTACGCCGTTGAGGGCAAAGGTTCCAAGGATTATGCCGTCATCAAAAACATGGCATTTTCCGATCCAACTTTACTGCATCAGTTGCTGTCAAAATTCGCCGATGCGATCGCAGTTTACGTGCGCTATCAAATCGACTGCGGCGCCCAAGTAGTGCAAATGTTCGATTCCTGGGCCGGCCAACTGTCCCCGCAGGATTACGACACCTTCGCTCTACCATACCAAAAACAAGTATTCGAGCAAGTCAAAAAAACCCATCCCGACACACCGCTAATCCTATTAGTCACAGGTAGCGGTGGCCTTCTCGAACGCATGGCTACATCCGGCGCAGATATCGTCAGCGTCGATTGGACGGTTGATATGGCCGACGCGCGCAAGCGTTTGGGCCCCAACATGAACGTTCAGGGAAATCTCGATCCCGGCGTATTGTTTGGTTCTCAACCGTTTATTCGCGATCGAATTCTTGATACAATTCGCAAAGCGGGCGATCGCGGACACATCCTCAATTTAGGACACGGCGTATTGCCGGGAACCCCCGAAGATAACGTGCGTTTCTTCTTTGAAACCGCCAAACAAGCCGACAAATTGCTCGCAGTTACCGCTTAAATTTGACAGGAATTCAAACCCCAAAAACCTCATTCTCCAAAATCCGTAGGGGCGGGTTCACCAACAACCTTAAAAGTTGCAAACAGGTGAAATAAACCCGCCCCCACTACTTAAATTTGACAGGAATTCAAACCCCAAAAACCCGTAGGGGCGGGTTCACCAACAACCTTAAAAGTTGCAAACAGGCTAAATAAACCCGCCCCCACCCCACCGAAAATCCCTGTTAACTACTGGTAACGAATAGAACCCGGAGATCCCCCTAACCCCCCTTAAGAAGGGGGGGACAAGAGCATTCAAAACCTCGGTTTTTAAGACGGGACAAGTATTCTCAAAGTCCCCCTTATTAAGGGGGATTTAGGGGGATCAAACCTCAACTGTCACCCAAATCTATGGCCGACTAAAGCCTCAAATTCAAACCAATAACTCCCCCTCTCCCCCTCTCCCTCTCTCCCCACCTCCCCCCCTTCCCCTTCTGCAAATGACAAAAAAAATTTTCATAACGGGTGCAAGTGGCTGTATCGGTCACTACATGGCCGAAACCTTGATTCAACAGACAAACCACGAACTCTACCTATTAGTTCGCAACCCCGATAAGCTAAAATTTGACTGGAAAGCGCGATCGGGCATCAATATCATACAAGCCGACATGAAAGATATTGAGCAATTTGCGGAACTGCTGCAAACAATAGACGTAGCAATTTTAGCAGCCACAGCTTGGGGAGGAACCCAAGAAGTTTTTGATGTCAACGTCACCAAAACTCTGCGCCTCATTCAACTACTTTCGCCCCAGACTTGCCAACAAGTAATATACTTTTCAACCGCCAGCATTCTCGGTAGAGATAACAACTTACTCAAAGAAGCCGGAGAACTGGGGACAGATTATGTTCGCTCCAAATACGATTGCATGACGCAATTATCAACGTTAACAAACGTGCCTCCAATTACCGCACTTTACCCAACCTTAGTATTAGGAGGAGATGCCGAAAAACCAGTTTCTCACCTATCATCCGGTTTGCCGCTTGTCGCCAAATGGATTGGTTTGATTCGCTGGCTGAAAGCAGATGGCAGTTTTCACTTCATCCACGGTGCAGACATTGCCACAGTAGTTAATTACTTAGTCGAACATCCGTCCGATTCCGAAGAACCGCGACATTTTGTACTCGGAAATCCGGCGATTACCGCGAACGAAGTTGTCGAACAAGCTTGCAAGTATTTGCATACAAAAATATTTTTTCGGATTACTCTGTCACCTTGGCTTGCCGATTTCTTTATTTGGTTGTTCCGAATTCAGATGGCTGCTTGGGATAGATTTTGTATCAGCTACCGCCATTTTACCTATCAAAATCTGGTCAATCCCGAAAGCATTGGATTGCCGAGTTACTGCGGCACAGTTGCTGATATGTTAAGAACTAGCGGAATTCCAGATAAAAATACAAAGTAGTCCGTACACTCCGCACCAATAATCGGACAGGCTAGAAGCCCATCCCACAATCTTTCTTGTGGGATGGGCTTCTAGCCCGTCCCTAATTCTTTATCCTATTCAACTCTACTATTTCAAATTCTTTTTTGCCTGATTCGGGCACTTTTGAAGCGATTATCGTCAATCAATGGTGAGATACGATAAGATATCAACATTTGCCAACTATAACAGGGAACTGCAAGCTAAAAATTGCGCCCATTATCTTTGTGTTAGGGGGTGTCGCCCCTTTCTAGATAGTCGATCGCGGGCAAGATCGTAATTTTAGCCTTAACATTAAATATTGAGAGTCGATCGAACTCTCAAACGCCAGCCAGATCGCAAGTCTTTTAGTGATGTGAGGTTTAACATACTATGCGAGTGCTTCTAGTTTACCCCCTGTTCCCGAAAACATTCTGGTCTTATGAGAAAATCCTAGAATTAGTCGATCGCAAAGTGCTGCTTCCACCGCTGGGTTTGGTCACAGTAGCAGCCATTCTACCCCAAGAATGGGAATTCAAGTTAGTCGATCGTAACATCAGACAAATCACCGAAGCAGAATGGGAATGGGCAGAGCTCGTTATTCTGTCGGCGATGATTGTCCAAAAAGAAGACTTGTTAGACATCATCCGCGAAGCCAAACGGCGCGGTAAATCCGTAGCCTGCGGTGGCCCTTACCCAACTTCCGTACCCGAAGAGCCCCAAGCAGCCGGCATCGATTACCTGATTCTCGACGAAGGCGAAATCACCCTACCGATGTTCGTCGCAGCCATCGCGCGCGGTGAAAAAAGTGGAATTTATCGATCGGACGGCGTAAAACCCGATGTTACCACAACCCCTGTTCCCCGCTTCGACCTGCTGGAATTAGACAGCTACGACTCAATGTCGATTCAATTTTCCCGAGGCTGTCCCTTCCAGTGCGAATTCTGCGACATCATCGTCCTCTACGGGCGCAAACCCCGCACCAAAGAACCCCAACAATTAATAGCAGAACTAGACTGTCTCTACAACCTAGGTTGGCGGCGCGGCGTCTTCATGGTAGACGACAACTTTATCGGCAACAAACGCAGTGTCAAACTATTGCTAAAAGACTTAGAAGTCTGGCAAATAGAACACAAATTCCCCTTCAACTTCAACACAGAAGCATCCATCGACTTAGCCCAAGACCAAGAATTGATGGACATGATGGTGAAATGTCATTTCAACGCCGTATTCCTAGGAATTGAAACCCCCGACGAAGAAAGCTTGCAAATGACCAAAAAATTCCAAAATACTCGCAACTCCCTGATAGAATCAGTAGAATTAATTGCCAAATCAGGTTTGCGAGTAATGGCCGGATTCATCATCGGATTCGACGGCGAAAAACCGGGCGCAGGCCAACGCATCGTCAACTTCGCCGAAGCAGCAGCAATTCCCAGTACAACCTTTGGAATGCTGCAAGCTTTACCGCACACTGCATTATCGCACCGACTAGCAAAAGAAGGCAGATTGCGCGACAAATCCGGCAACTTGAATCAGACTACATTGATGAACTTCATTCCGACGCGGCCGCTAGAAGACATCGCGAGAGAATATGTTCAAGCATTTTCTGACGTGTACGATGCTGAGAAATATTTAGACCGCACCTACCGCCACTTCTTGATGTTAGGTGCACCTACAGCAAATATACCATCAAGAATCCCCAGTTGGATCGACTTGCGAGCACTGCTAACCGTAGTTTGGCGCCAAGGAGTCAAGCGTTCAACTCGCTGGAAGTTCTGGCATCATTTGTTCAGCATTCTCAAACGCAATCCTGCCGTTTGGGATCACTATTTAACAGTGTGCGCCCACAACGAGCATTTCCTGGAATACCGCCAAATTGTGCGGGATGAAATCGAGGCTCAATTAGCCGAGTTTTTGGCTAATGAGTCTCAGACAGTGTATCAACAACCTGTTGCTACTGAGGAAAAGGAAGTGCAAGTGGTTTAGGGTTGAAGAATTCAACCGAATAGCCAGATATCCGACTTATTTAATTAAGAAGTCGGATATCTAAAAGAAGAGCATTTTACGGCGAAACTGTAGTCTAACTAATTAAGTAGCGCGATCGCAGTCAAACCCCATTGATTTTTCTTTTTATCAAACCTTTTGACAACAGCAAGATTAACTGTTTGATCATTTTGCAACTGAGAAGCTAATTCATGAGGAACATGAACATCCTCTACAAACCCAAAACCCTTTTGATGCAAGCGAAACCGACCTGTTTTACAAGACATACTATCAAATAGTTTGCCCGATTCGCGTTTCTCAACAGCAACCACCGTTAGCCGATCGCCATTCTCATCAACAGTCACTATCACCGGCGCGCCCATTAGTAGATTTAAATTCTTCAGCATTCCTCGTTCTGGACTAACAACTTCTTCAGATACACTATCAGAATGCAATCCAAACTTGAGCATCATCTTGCCAGTTTTTGCTGTAAACGAGCCGAGGTAGTTAGCATTCAATTGCGGGCAATTTTGCCAAATCACCTTTTCGGCATCAGCAGCTATATTTTCTAACACTTCCTCTGCGTTAGATATATTTCCAGCACCAGCATACCAACTAGCAGTCAAGAGATTACGGAGCGATTGGGGGATTTTCCATTTGTTACTGTTACGAACATTAAAAGCTCGATCGGCAGCCCATTTAGCCACTTTCCATTGTCCTTTATTTGCTGCGAGTCGGCTGAGATCCTCAAAAACGCCAACACCAAAATTTTCATCCCTGCAAGTCAAACACGCTTTTGCACAAAGTGCCAATGCTAGTGTAGGATCAGAGGTTTCCACGACTTTAGCTAATGCGTGCCACGCCCAGTAATCGCTACGCTTCTGCTTCACAAAGGAAACCAGAAGTTTTTGAGCTTCTGTCGATCGCCCCAAACGATTTAGCAATAAAGCCTTGCGATAATTTAGCCATTCCGGTTTTTGAACTTTGGCGCGATCAAGTGCAACATCGATCAATGTAATGGCAAAATTTTGTAATTCTGTTGCATCAAGATAATCTTGAACAGTCAATTCACAAGCAATCTTTCCTACTTCTCTTGCTGTTTTCTCAACCAGCGAATCAAAAACTTTACCATCATTAGCAGTAGAAACCTGAAAGTCTTCCGCTTGAAAACTATCAACACCAGCCCATTTTAGGAACTTTGGTAAAAACTTGATTTGCTTTGGAAATCGTAGAATTTGGGATAGCAAACGACTAAATAGCAAATCCGGTCGATTCAGCTTGAGTTTGTAATATTCTCCCAATATTTCCTTGATCTGGCTGACAGACGACTCTGTATCTATGGATTCAGATTGATTAGCTGTATCTACCAGTTTTTTTACTTTGTCGTAGAGAACCCAACCAACACTGCTAGCCAGAAATTTGTCGTTTGGATGCTGTTTTAGCAGTTCGTACCCTCTGGAATAAGCTTCATCTATCTGTCCAGCTTTTCTCAAATTTTTGATTTCTTCTGTTAAATTCGACATTTTTATAACTCCAGTGCGAGGTGAACTAATTCTACAACTTGTACATTTGTGTATCCGATCGGGAAAACTTGCGTCACAAAACCATCTCCATCGTAGAAAACTTGCATTTTGAGAGCGCCCATGTCTGATTTGAGATAGTAAATTTCGTGATAATCATGGTGTTCAATTCCCTGAATTACTATTTTGTGTGGGTCGAGTTTGGCTTTAATTAGATCGTGAACTGTTTGCTGAAATTCATTTCCTAATCGCAGTTTTGATGTGATAGCATCCACAACGACAGTGGCAAATTCCATCGGCTCAGATTTCACAGTTTCAATTCGCGTCACCTGAAATTTGCCATTATAATGCAAGCGAAGAGAACACATTTCTGTATCGTCTTCTGAGCTAAAACCATAAACTTCCTGATAACTATTATGCTTGTATGAAATTACCTGAATTCTATGAAATGTAAGACTTTCCGCGATATGCAAGTAAAGATTTTTTAAAGGTTTTTCCAGGATAGGGAAAGCCGAAATATTTGCATTACCTGATTCTGAATCAGGGTCAAATGCAATGATATCCTTGAAAACAACAGAATCTAGCTTGCCTTGACTGCCGTTCCAAGTTGCTTTAAAAAATGGTGTAATCGAGGGAAAATTCAGGATAAAAAGTCGATTTTGAACTACAGAAAACAAGGTATAAACCAATCGAAAATAAGTGGCATTTGTTTGTCCCTGGCCAGTCTCCATATTCGCGATCGCAGTTTTAAACTTCTGCCCCTGGGCGCGATGCAGAGTCAGCGCGTAACCAAACCTCAGACGCGCTGCGTTTAAGTACGGATCGTTGCGTAGAAACTTTGCTTCGCTAGAATTGTCCGATTCGTCTGATTCTCTTACCTGTTTCTGCTGTTGTCTAAATTTGCTAATTGCTGAAACCCGCAGAGCTACAAGTGTGTCCTTGTCAAATTCTGGTTTGTCCGCATATAAATAATCGCTCAAGCAGAGGAACTCGACCTCTTTACCGTTCTCAAGTAGCCGCACTCTAATCCGCAAAAAATTTATCTGAATTGGCTGTTCGCGTCCTTTCAGCGGTTGGATTAAGGGTGTATTGGGATTAACTTCTATGACTTCAGCAAAAGAGTTATTTGATATATAAGTTTGCTCTAGCTTTTGTTCATCTACTTCGACAGGACTATTGTGGATATGTACAATATCACCTGCAACGATCTCTTTACCTCGACCAAAAAACTCTTGTCTAACCTGATGATTAATGCGGTTAACCAATTCGTTGGTGAAAACTATAAACTTGGTAAATCGGGAATCTTCCAGGAATACAGCTTTCGATATCTCCTGTTGGCGATCGCGATCGACTATTTGGATGCAATTCGAGTCATCGGCGATCGCTCTGAGCTGATTAAATCTGCTAAAATGTATGCTTTGAGCGATTTTTTGACAATTTTTGACAAACAAATTTTGCTGTTGGTCTGGAAGTATAAACTCAAGATTGATGCGATCGATCTCACCGTCTATCGCAGCCTGCAATCGCTCGTAACACAGTGCAGATTCATCTGTTTTGCCTCTCGTTAGCTGAAACGGATCGCCCAGAAAAATCACCTGTCTTTGAGTCTTTTCAATTTCCGTATATTCCAAAAAATCCGTGAGAAGTTTCCCACTACCGTAACGAAAAACATCAGTTTCAAACTGTGAATCGGATATCAGGTGGGCCTCACCGACGATGTAAACCTGTTGCTCTGTATCCTGATTTTTGTTCAATCCATAGATCAGCTGCTCCTTCTCTACTTTATAGTTTTTTGTGAAGATATGCGAGTAAATACTCTTTGACTCTACTGGATAAAGAGACGCAATTTTACTATTAGGAGCAAGAACAGAGTAATTTCGGCTTAAGGATATAGATGTATCGACCATAGCTTTTTGTAGAAGATGCAGGCCAGTTCCAATCATGCCAGTAACGATTAAAATCTTCTTTGAGGAACCTAAAAATTCCTCAACGCGAGCGAATACAGATTCTAGAGACTCAGGTAACTCAAGTTTAGCCATAGCTCAATGACGATTAACTTTACTAGCCGAATATTCTCACAGGTTGAGTAGCACTAGCAATAGTTTTCAGGAAAAAGCTGTTTTTCTCAGTAATTCAGTAACCATCTCAATTTTTTTGTAGCCTATGTTACATGGAACTATCGGATTATTTGTGGCGGGCAAAAGTGCGGAGGTTCCCGCAATCCTAAGAGCTGTAAACCTTAGCTGCGAGACAAATCCGGCGTTCCGACTCGCATCGGAACGGCAGGTTGATCGGCATAGGAGTTACCTCGGAGCGCGCGGTGTCCGTTGATACTGGTTGGTCGGGCAAACGGCTGAACTCACCCGCATACTAAAAAACGCAGATGATTTAGAATCATCTGCGTTCATATGCGGTTTAATTAAACAGGAATTACGCACTGCGAATAAAGAAACCGGGTTTTTTACCGAATCTGTCGCTTACAGCGCGTCTTCTCGCAAAAACCCGGTTTCTGGGATTCCACTCCGAATAAAGAAACCGGGTTTTTTCCGAATCTCTCGGCTACAGCCAATTATTCTGGTAAAAACCCGGTTTCTGGACCCTCATGGGCAAGTCCGACTCAACCCTGTGAAACTCAAGCCGCAACCTGATCTAAAGGCCGCACTTCAGCCAGTAATTTGTGCAAAGCCTCACCTTCAACTACTTCAGTTTCCAACAGCTTCTGCGTGATTGTTTCCAACAATTCCCGATTAGTTTTCAGAATATCCAAAGCTTGCTGATGTGCAGTTTCGACAATTTCTTTGACTTCTTGGTCGATCGCCTCAGCAGTCTGGGCACTCACCGCACGGCGCGCATTTCCCATACCATCGCCGAGGAACGATTGTTGAGCGCGATCGTACGCTAGAGGCCCCAACACCTTGCTCATCCCGTAAGTTGTCACCATCCTTTCCGCTAAATCAGTCGCCCTTTGCAAGTCATTTGAAGCGCCGGTAGTGATGCTACCAAACACGACTTCCTCAGCCGATCGCCCGCCAAGCAGTGTAGCAATTTGCCCGCGCAACTCCGATTCATCCAACAAGAAACGGTCTTCAGTCGGTAATTGCAACGTGTAACCCAATGCAGCCATACCGCGCGGGACGATCGAGATTTTCGCCACTTCGCCGCCGCCAGTCATCACAGCGCCAACCATGGCGTGCCCGACTTCGTGGTAAGCCACAATCTTTTTCTCTTTTTCGTTGAGCACCCGGCTTTTCTTTTCCAAGCCAGCTACAACGCGCTCAAACGCTTCATAAAAGTCTTCTTGCGCTACAGTGAGACGCTTGTTGCGGGCAGCTAGCAAGGCAGCTTCATTGACCAAATTTGCCAAGTCTGCGCCCGAAAAACCGGGGGTACGAGTGGCGACTGCCTTCAAGTCAATATCCGGGCCCAACTTCACTTTTTGAGAGTGAATGTTCAAAATTGCTTCGCGGCCGGATAAGTCCGGGCGATCGACTAAAACTTGGCGATCGAAACGGCCTGGGCGCAACAAAGCAGCATCCAAACTTTCCGGGCGGTTAGTTGCAGCCAGCACAATTACCGTAGTATTGCCCGCAGCAAAACCGTCCATTTCAGTTAATAGTTGATTGAGAGTTTGTTCACGCTCATCATTGCCGCCGAATGCCGCATTTGTGCTACGAGATTTGCCGATCGCATCCAATTCATCGATGAAAATAATACAAGGAGCCTGTTTCTTAGCCTGCTCAAATAAATCTCGGACTCTCGCAGAACCAACACCGACAAACAGTTCGACAAACTCCGAACCAGAGATGCTAAAAAACGGCACACCAGCTTCACCAGCCACTGCTTTTGCTAACAGAGTTTTGCCAGTTCCCGGCGGCCCGACTAACAGCACGCCCTTCGGAATTCGCGCGCCAATTGCCGTGAATCTGTCGGGAGTTTTCAGGAACTCAACAACTTCGACTAATTCAGTTTTAGCTTCCTCTACTCCGGCGACATCAGCAAAAGTAATTTTCGCAGATTCGCCTTCTACGTAGACCTTAGCCTTGCTTTTGCCGATCGACAGCGCGCCCTGTGGCCCGCCACCGCCCCGGTTCATGAAAAATTGAAATATTGCTACAAAAATCAGTGGCGGAACGACCCAGCTTAAAACACTGCCGATCCAGCCATTTTTAGAAGGCGGAGTTGCCGCAAATTCAACGCCTTTTTCTTGCAAAAGTTTAGGCAGTTCCAGGTCAAAAATTGGCGTAGTTGACAAAACTTGTCCTGGTTTGTCGCCTTCGCCTTTGAGTTGGTAGCGGATTTCATTTTGACCTACCGAAGCTCTGACTACATCTTGTTCTTGGACTTGATGGACGAACAAACTGTAAGGCACTTGGGGAATTTGTGGCCCTAACAAATTGGGCAAAAAGATGTTTGCTAGCAGAAACAAGCTTGATAGCAATAACACGATATTGCTGATTTGGCGAAAACGAGGGGGTTGGGGCTGGTCTTTAATTGCCATTGATAAGTGTCATCCTTTTAGTTAATTTTGTTTTATTCATATATTTTGCCATCAAAAGTGCGCGGAGTGCTAAGCGGATTTCCTCACTTGATTAGTCGGTTAACCGGGCTGCACTGATTGGGCATGAAAAACGAACCGCGAAGACGCGAAGAACACGAAGGAAGAGCAGAAAGTTATAGTTATAAATTATTGGTTGATAGTTAATGAATGGTTTTTACTTCAGAATCCCTTTAAGATTCTCTCGCTCTTTTCTTGCTTCGCGCCCTACCCTACGGGAACGGCTTCGCCGAACGTGTCTTCGCGGTTCGATATATTAGAATTCTGGCTAACCGCCCGAGACATTCTTAGCAAACTCTTCGCGTCCAGAAACTAAATTAGCTGGAACGCCGTTAGGGAAACTTTGCGCGATTAAAGCTTGCAACTTTTCAACTCGATTCTCAGGATTCGGGTGAGAGCTCAAAAACTCCGGCGGCGCTTCGCCCTGCCTCGCAGAACCGAGAATTTTCATCACCTCAACAATACCTCTAGGATCGTAACCCGCTTCTGTCATAAACTGAAAACCGAGCCGATCGCTCTCAAGTTCATCTGCTCTACCGTACCGCAAACCGACAACTTGATTGACAGCTTGAGCAATTAATGCTGCTTGTTGTCCGCCACCGCGATCGTCAGTAGTCGCCACCCCAACCGCCGTTACCAAAGACCTGCCCAACTGCTGTTTTGCAAGGTGTTCCGCAGCGTGTCGCCCCACAACGTGACCGCTTTCGTGCCCCAGTACAGCCGCCAACTGAGCCTCTGAATTCAGCAGCCGCATCAGTCCGGCGGTAATGAAAACTTGTCCCCCGGGGAGAGCAAAAGCATTGACAGTTTTGGAGTCTCGCAGCAGGTGGAATTCAAACGGATAACCGGCTTTTTTCGCCTCTGAACCGTTGACAACTCGTTCTCCTACTCGATCGACATATTGTTGAATACTCTGGCCCGGATAAAGCCCGCCGTATTGAGCCGCCATTTTGTCTCGCGCCTCCAATCCCAAAACTACCTCTTGGCGGGGAGAAAGCTGCACCCGCTGTTTCTCTCCAGTGACGGGATTTTGTACGCTGCTGGTAAAATAGGTGATAGCCCCAAAAAATGCCATTAATAAGCCGATCGCGAATCGGAATAAAAATCTACTCACAGGCGTTTACCTAAAAAGTTTAGCCTGTACGCTACCAGAGAGACAGCTACCTCCACATCTATCTGAAGTATCAACAATGAAAATTGGTTCGTAGTGAGGACTTTAGTCCGCATTTTTCCGAGGACTAAAGTCCTGACTACGAACCGTTTTGAGTGCGGGTAATTTACCAATTCCCAATTACTAATTCCCAATTCCCAATTCCCAATTACCAATTCCCAATTCCCAATTCCCAATTACCAATTCCCAATTCCCAATTACCAATTACCAATTACCAAATTTCCCATGTTTCAAACTACTCGCCGCCGCCTTGCTATTTGGTATACTGCCGTTACTGCTGTATTGTTACTTGTATTCGCCACTGGTTTCTATTTCTACGTTCGCAATACTTTGATCGATCGCATTGACGACACTCTCAATCACGTTGTAGAAATAGTAGAGCGAACTCTCGCGATCGAACCGGTAACTTCCCCGAGTAAGGGTGCTAAAACTAAGTTGCAAGTTAATATTCAAACGAGTTTTCGAGATAGCAGCGACGCAGTAGAAGACGACCACATCGATCTAGAATGGTTCAGTCCTACGGGCGAGTTGCTGTGGTCTACTTTGTCGGAACCGCTGAATGTTCCGATTCGCGCTAACCGCACGGGCGAAACGGTTTGGATAATTAATAATAAGTTGCAGCCGGATCAAAACTATTCTCTCAGACAAGTTACGCAGCGTGTGGAAATCGGCCGCCAAGTTTTGGGATATTTGCGAGTCAGCCATCCTTGGTTTGAAGTGACAAAACCGATCCGACAATTAATTTTTGATTTGATTTTGGGCGCGAGTTTAACTTTAATTTGTGTGGCGGCTATTGGCTGGTTGCTGTCGGGATTGGCGATCGCACCTGTGAGAGAATCTTACAGTCGTCTTAAACAGTTTACTGCCGATGCTTCCCACGAACTCAGAAATCCGATCGCCACTATTCAAACAAATGTCCAAGTAGCCTTGGCAGAACCGGACATCGAACCGCAGCAACACCAACAGCTACAGGTTATCGAACGCCTGACGCGCCGTTTGGGGCGGTTGGTTGACGATTTGCTATTTTTGGCCAGACAAGACAGCGGAATCGTGCAGCAGCAGTGGGTTGATGTTCCTCTCGATGCTTTGTTGATGGAGGTAATTGAAGAACAAATGGCGATCGCCCTTACCCAAAAAATCTCTCTCTGTTTGGAAATAATCGATTCGCCCGACACTGAAAATAACTTTACAGTTTTAGGCGACTGGGATCAACTAGCGCGACTGTTTACCAATCTTGTCAGCAACGCCGTGCAGTACACGCCATCGGGCGGCGAAATTGAAGTAGAATTGCAGTTGGCAGCTAAAAACAAAAGAAATTCGTCGGCGATCAATTCTGCACTGCAAATCAAAGTCACAGACACCGGCATGGGGATTGCCCCGGAAGCGCTACCGCATTTGTTCGATCGATTTTACCGCGCCGATCCCGCCCGCACCCACCGCAGCGCCGCCGGTTCTGGTTTAGGATTAGCCATAGCCAAAGCCATTGTCGAAAACCACCGCGGCCAAATCCGGATTGACAGCCAAGTCGATCGGGGAACCGCTGTTACCGTCACCATCCCCGCCCACAAATCAGCAGAAATCCGCCTCTAAACCTCTCTTCCTCTGTGCCCTCTGCGCCCTCTGCGGTTGATCCAAAAAATCTATCCCTCAAACCCTGATTCTTTCTACCTTGCGCCCAAACCCAGCTATTAAAATTCAATTCGGGCATAGATTAACATAAACTTTGTTGGAAATCTCGATCGAACTCGTGAGGAGTTATTTATGTTTCGCCACAATCTACCGTTCAAAAAAATCAGCTTGCTAGCAGCCACCTGCGGCGGTTTACTCGTCAGTCTCGCAACACTTGGACAAGCCGGCGGCCCCCCGCCCCAACCAGGAAAACCCGTATCCCAACCCGCAGCCACTCCCGCACCTGGAAAGCCTGTCAGCGAACCGAGTCCCGCTGCGAGTCCCAGCCCCGCTGCGAGTCCCAAGCCCAGCGGGATGCCCGCCACACCCCAAGATGCCCCCGCCCGATTCCCGATGCCAAGTGCGCGAGTTACGCCGATGGAGGGCATGGTAGTAATTAAACTCGTGAATACCACCAATGCCGTCATCAATTATCAAGTCATTGGTGTTACTCCACCGCGCACTCTGGGCGAACAATCGGAAATTTTACTGAAAAACATCAAAGTACCAATCACCTTCACTTACCAGCGCCCAGACGGCGGATTGCTGTTGGTGCGCCCGCAAGCAACCGCTACGCCGGGAATGTTGCAAGTCAGCTTTGGCGCAACAACAGACTTGGGCGTTGATACAAAATCGATGGAAATTCAGGAAGATGGCAAGGTAATTTTGAATTAAGTTGACTGGTTGACGGTTGACGGTTGACGGCAAAAGAGGAGACGGCATTGCCGTTTCCCTACCTTGAAATAATCATTAATATTCCATAACAGATGTAACCATCGCCCGATTAATTGTAGGGAAACGGCACTGCCGTATCCTGATTTCAGGTAATGGTAAAATCAACCGAATTGGATGATAAAGTTGCCCTCAGTGCGATCGAATATAACCATCAATCGCACGGCAGAAGAGGAGACGGCGATGCCGTTTCCCTACCCCAAAATAATCCATCAAACTCAATGACATCTGTAATCATCGCCCGATTGATTGTAGGGAAACGGCACTGCCGTGTCCTGATTTTTGCCGTGTCCTAATTTCTACCTAATTTCTGCCGTATCTTTCAATCAGCTAGTGACAAAGGAGGTAACTTAGTAAAAGGTAAATCCTCATTAACTGCATCAATTTCTTCCTGTTCTCTTTCATTAATTTGACCGATATAAGACTTAAGAATTTGCGCCAGACGGTTGTTATAAAATCGGTGCAAACTATAATTTGGCGTAGCTGGAAAGCCGCGCCGTTTTTTGTGCCGCCCGCCCGCACCGGGATCGAAGGTTTGGATACCCCGATCGATCGCCCATTCGATCGGTGTATAGTAACAAGCATCGAAGTGTAAGCAGTCAATTTCCTGCAAACTGCCCCAATAACGTCCGTACATTCGATCGCCCTTATACAGGCAAAAAGACATTCCCATCGGCTGTCTCTCGTCTTCCTTATCATAGGCGGCGACAAATAAAACGCGATCGCGATAATTGTCATGCAACTGTTCAAAAAACCGCTTAGTCAAATACTTGCTTCCCCACCAGCCAAACTTGTCGCAAGTATTCTCATAAAAAGCATACATTTGCCCAAACATCGCTTGGGGAATTTCATCACCAGTCAAAGTTTTCACTAACAAACCTGCTGTTTCCACAGCCTTGCGTTCGCGCTTGATATTGCGGCGCTGGTTGGCATTAAATGCGCCTAGATAGTTGTCAAAATTTTGATAGCTTTGATTTTGCCAAATATAGCTGTGGTGCAGCCAAGCGCTAAAACCGTGTTGTTCCATTCTTGTGCGCCAGACAGGATCGACATACAGGAAATTGCAACCAGAGATATTATGCCGATCGCAAAAATGGTCGATCGCACTTACCATTATGCCAGTTAACTCATCTTCATCTTCCCCCGGCGCAATCAAAAAACGATACCCTTCCGCCGGAGTAAACGGCGTCATTCCCATCAATTTCGGATAGTATTCAATACCCAAACGTTGAGCTAAATCGGCCCATTGATTATCGAATACAAATTCGCCGTAACTGTGACTTTTGACATAAAGCGGCGCACAAGCAATCAACTCTTTGTCTCGCCAGACAGTCAAGTGATGCGGTAGCCAACCGTTTTTACCTGTCGCGCTACCGGAAGTTTCGAGATTATTCAGCCAATCCCATTCGAGAAAAGGCGTTTTTAGCGGCATCGCCAAGGCATCCCAGGATGCTTGCGGGATGTCTGCTAGTTTGCTAATCCAGGCTACAGAATATTGAGGCTTGGTCTGTTTCAGCATAGGGAGATTTGAACGTAGAGCGATCGAACTTTATTTAACTTAATACAATTTCCCCTGCTTGTGTAATTACTCGCCACAGGCAAGATGCCTGTGCCACAAATGTTGTGGGGTGGGCTTCTAGCCCGCCCCAACTCTATAATGCAAAAACACCTCACCTCCCACCTGTTTAACCGTCAAAAGCTCTAATTTCGGCGCTAAATCGGCTAAAAAACCCTTTCCCTCCACAGGTGTCGGTGCATCCACGCCACCCAAAATTAGCGGGCATACCGTCAGCCAGAGCTCGTCTATCAAGCCCGCAGCGAGCACAGACGCGACGAGTTTTCCGCCTCCCAAAATTGCCAAACGTTTGATACCGAGGGTTTCTAGCTGCTGAAACGCATCAATCCAATCGATTTCTCCCTCGATGGTGTTGGTTGTTAAAGTGCGATCGAACTTACCGATTGCACCATTTTCAAGAACAGGCAAGATGCCTGTTCCACAAGACAATTCATCTATTGTGGAACGGGCTTCTAGCCCGTGCTCAGCAACAGGCAAGATGCCTGTTCCACAAGACAA
>NZ_JAEQCE010000001.1:35589-36832 GCF_020738665.1 Microcoleus sp. PH2017_08_TRC_O_A | reverse complement strand
ATTCATCTATTGTGGAACGGGCTTCTAGCCCGTGCTCAGCAACAGGCAAGATGCCTGTTCCACAAGACAATTCATCTATTGTGGAACGGGCTTCTAGCCTGTTGCTGACATCTGTATCATTTCCCGTTAACAGCCAGCGGGGAACTGGTTGCTGGAAAAATCGCCAGTTGGGGTCAAATTTGCGCGATCGCGAACACACAATTTGCACCGGTTGTGGGGGCTTTCCTTGCAGTTTCCTTTGTTCTAGCAAATCGGGTGAAAAGACTCTCAGAGTAGTTCCATAGGCGCGTAAAGTGCCGTTTCCGAACAAAACTGCGTCACTGGCGGCGACTTGTTGTTCGAGGTGAGATTTGTCGTTAGCTGAACCGAATCTGGCGGCGGTGAGGGCGGTATCTGTAATTTTGCCATCGGCACTCATGGCGAGTATTACTGTTGTGTGAATCATTCGATTTGGGATTTAGGGTTCGGGATTTTAGAATACAAAAAACCCAGCGGTTGAAATCGCCGAGTGTTTCTACCTCATTTACCTAATTCCCGAATAAACGCTCGATCGCAACTGAAACATTTGGAAAAGCGAGGGGATTAATATTACCGTGAGTCAGAGTTTCTCTGAATTGATAGCCAGCATCGGTAGGATCTCGAAACACGATTAATTCCATAGTTCGCAAATTGACAACCCAATACTCGGCAATCCCGGCGGCGGCGTAAATTTTGTTCTTAATTCCCAAGTCTTTAGTCAGAGTAGAATTGGAGTATTCTATCAGCCAAAAGATGTTTTCTGGATAGGGATGATGTTCTCGATAATTTTGTCCCAAACGTTGAATTACAGCGATATCTGGTTCGGGTTCGGAGTTGTTAAGTGGCAAGGTAATGGGCTTACCTTGTCGCACTTTAGCCCGATCGCCTAGCAAGTAAATTAGGTACTCTCCAGCCTCATCGCTACAGTAAGCATGAGATTCTCCTTCGGGAGCCATTTCGATTATTTCTCCACCGATTAGTTCAACTTTTCGCCCTTCCAGAATGCCGGCTGCAATGATGCGGTGGTAGTCTGCAACCGTCCATTTTACAGTTGTGACGCTCACGGCGATTACTCCTGTGTTTTTATTGTTATTTTACAGTCGATCGCACATTTCTCCCAAAAACCCGATCGCCCATCCACCCAAAAATGCGATCGCACATCCACAAAAAACCCGATCGCCCATCCACAAAAAACCCGATCGCCCATCCACCCAAAAACCCGATC
>NZ_JAEQCE010000001.1:0-35532 GCF_020738665.1 Microcoleus sp. PH2017_08_TRC_O_A | reverse complement strand
TCGCACATCCACAAAAAACCCGATCGCCCATCCACAAAAAACCCGATCGCCCATCCACCCAAAAACCCGATCGCCCATCCACAAAAAACCCGATCGCCCCATCAATCCATCAACCCAAAAACCCCGGCGGTTGAAACCGCGGCTACACAGACAAAACCCGCCTCCGCGGGTTGAAGATTTACCCGATGATTTTCCATCTCCGAATACCCTCTTCGTCCGCGGAGGCGGACATTGTTTGTGTAGACGCGGTTTCTAACCGCCGGGTTTTTTCCGAAATACTTCCCTACAACCCACAGATGTGGACAAAAACCTCGCTGTCAACTGTCAACTGTCAACTGTCAACTGTTTAACTCCCTCCAATCGCAGGAAATGCACCCGGCCCGATCGATCGCCCGCTACAACTGTCACTCCATCAGGGGCGATCGCACAGCAAGCAAACCCACCATCTCCGCTGAAACTAGCAATCTCCTTGCCGCTAAGCAAATCCCAGATTTTCAGGGTGTTATCCAATGAAGCGGAAATCGCGGTTTGGCCGTCGGGTGTGATCGCCACTCCCCATACCTCGCTAGTATGACCGGTGAGGGTTCTAAGTTCCGTGCCTGTCTCGGTGTCCCAAATTTTCAGGGTGTCATCCGCTGAAGCGGAAATCGCAGTTTTACCGTCGGGTGCGATCGCCACTGTATTTACATAGTGAGCATGACCGGTGAGGGTTCTCAGTTCCGTGCAGCTTTCTGTGTCCCAGATTTTCAGGGTGCTATCATATGAAGCGGAAATCACGGTTTTACCGTCGGGTGCGATCGCCACTCCTAGTACCCAGTTATTAATACCAGTGAGGCTTCTAAGTACGTGAACTCTCTTGCCGTTGGGTGCGATCTCCACTCCATTTAGCGAGTTAGTATCATCAGTGAGGGTTCTAAGTTTCTTACCGCTTTCTATGTCCCAGATTTTCAGAGTGTAATCCCGTGAAGCCGAAATTGCTGTTTTGCCGTCGGGTGCGATCGCCACTGCATTTACCTCCCTAGTATGACCGGTGAGGGTTAATAGTTCGATGCCACTCTCGATGTCCCAGATTTTCAGGGTTTGATCCCATGAAGCCGAAATCGCTGTCTTGCCGTCGGGCGCGATCGCCACTGCTTTTACCCCGTCAGTATGACCGGTGAGGGTTCTAAGTTCCGTGCCTGTCTCGGTGTCCCAGATTTTCAAGGTTCGATCGTATGAAGCGGAAATCGCTGTCTTGCCATCGGGTGCGATTGCCACTGCATTTACCGAGTTAGTATGACCGGTGAGGGTTCTAAGTTTCTTACCGCTTTCTGTGTCCCAGATTTTCAGGGTTCGATCATATGAAGCGGAAATCGCTGTCTTGCCATCGGGTGCGATCGCCACTGCATTTACATAATAAGCATGACCGGTGAGGGTTCTAAGTTTCTTACCGCTTTCTGTGTCCCAGATTTTCAGGGTGTTATCCCCTGAAGCGGAAATCACTGTTTTGCCGTCCGGTGCGATCGCCACTGCTTTTACCCAGTTAGTATGACCCGTGAGGGTTCTTTCGGTGCCGCTTTCTGTGTCCCAGATTTTCAGGGTGTCATCCGCTGAAGCGGAAATCGCAGTTTTACCATCGGGTGCGATCGCGACTGCTAGTACCTGGCTAGTATGACCGTTAAGAGTTCGCAGGCATCCTTCTCCCGATCGCTCTAAATTACCCTTCAAAGGCCGCAACCAAAGACTATCTTTCCACTGCTTTGCCTGTTCCAACATCCCCTTAATCTCAGGAACTTCAAAATCCAGCAACCTCCCCAACAAATGCCCAGCCAATTGCGTTTTATCCATTTCCAAAACGTGCGCCGACTTCCGAATTGCCCCCTGAATCAACCCCAAACTTTCCCCTTGCCCCTCCGACAACAAAACATCAGAAACCCTCGCCAAATCATAATCCTCAATTAACCCTTGAACTCCCACCGCATCCAACTTCGCCTCAATAAAATCAAAATCCGTCAACAACTGATGCAGCCGTTCCCCTTGAACACTCTGGGCCAAATGCCCCGG
Organism: Microcoleus sp. PH2017_08_TRC_O_A; assembly: GCF_020738665.1. Classification (NCBI taxonomy): domain Bacteria; kingdom Bacillati; phylum Cyanobacteriota; class Cyanophyceae; order Oscillatoriales; family Microcoleaceae; genus Microcoleus; species Microcoleus sp. PH2017_08_TRC_O_A. The sequence goes on along the minus strand of NZ_JAEQCE010000001.1, from coordinate 33,489 downwards.
CAGAGTTTCCAAAGCATAAAGCCGCTTTTTCGGCGACAGTTTCCCCAACCGTTCTTTAAACTTACTCATCGCCGTACAAATCCTCCCACAAATTATCAGAAATCGCCGTTTCAATATCCCGCAGCGACACCCCAGCTTTCTGCACCACATCTATACGATGCAGAAATCTTTGGAAACTCGCGTGATAGATACTGTAATCGGGAGAAACATCACCGCTACGCCGCAGAAACTGTTCCCAATCATCGAGAACTTCCTGCACATCCAAAGCATCTTCCTCAGCAAAATCCGCCAAAATATCGCAACAAACCGGCTTGCGAGTTTTCGTCAACAAATAAATCACCTTCAACTTCCGGCGGCGCAATTCCTTATCTTTAACCGCCATTTCCATCCGCGCCCAATGCTTGTCATAATATCCTTCCAACTCCCTCGGCAAATCTTGCAAATTCACATCGCTGTACTTGCCGCTATCGATATCATTCAGCACGTAGCGCAGGTACATAAAATTATTCTGGCTTTTTTCTGCCACCGCCGCCACAAACAGTTCGCGCTGCAAATTTTGACGGTTAATCCAACTCTGAATTGACGCGCTGTTCCCCGTGCGTTTGTCAATATAAACCTTGACATCTGCCAAACTTTCTGCACTGTACTGCATCAAATCAAAAACCTGATGATTTGGCAAAGGCAGAGTTTTCGGCTGCTTCGACACAATAAAATAAACATTATCCGGCAAAGCATCCGGCAAATACAAAACATTGCTACCGCGCCCCTGCAAACTGAGATCCACTTCATCCAGGGCATCGACGACAATAATCAACTTTTTGCCACCCAATTTAGCGCTGACTTCCCCCAACAATCGACTCAGAAAGTTACCATCTCTCGTCGCATTTTCCGGCAGTTGCGGGTAATTTAGTTGATAGCGTCGAATTAACTGAGTGCAGGCATTTTCGAGAAATTGTTCGGCGCGGGCAATGCCTTGAGATTGCGAGTTAAAATGGGCAACGCAGCGCCGCTTCAGCAGCAGCACTAACTTCGCCATAATTGAACTTTTACCGACACCCGGATCGGCTTCTAAAACAAAATAGCCTTTGCGATTGTTCTGCAAAAATTCCGCAATTGCTGCAAATACAAATCGCCGTCCGGTAAAGTCTTGAGTCCGATCGGCAATAATCGTTTCGCACTCGTAGGGAAGCGGCAATCTCGGCGCGGAAGTATCAACAAATCGTTCCAGTAAATTCTGAATCTGCGCCAAATCGTCGCGGATACCAATTTCGATCGCCTCCAACTTCACCATCACTTGACAAATCTGCTGCTGCGTCGCCACGGCTTCCAATTTTTGCAGAATCTCCCCATTTTGCAGCCCCAAATCTCTCAATTCCGTCAAAGCAATTTGGTGGAGATTCAACAGCATCGCCGCAAACTTTTCGCCTCCCTTCGCTGCATCCAGTTTCAGCACTTCGCGGTACGCTTTCGGGAATGTTGTGTACAGTTTGTTCGCCACAAATTCGACAATTTCCGCATCCAAGGATTTGCCCTCGGTGGCGGCGAATTCCCCCAGGAAAGTTGCCCAATCTGCTGGTGTCAATCCGGTAACGCGATCGAACTCCTCGGCATCGGCAGAAAAAATCCCAGTTAGCTGCTCTTCTGAAATCTGTAAACCCCTTGACAAATCGGCTGTACTCGTGTTAATATCCAGCCAGTATTTGGGAGTTTTCTGGGCTAATTTATCTAAATCCCTGGTCGAGAAATTTTTGCTAAGGGCTAGTGCGGTAAACTTAGGTGAGTTAGTAGCAACCTCTCTCAAAATATAGCCGATCGCCTCACCCGCAGCCTTAGTCAAATCATGATTGTCCAGAATATTGGGATTTTTTGCCAGTTTTTCCGTCATCCGATTTCCGAGGTCATTCGCCGCGATATTCCCCGCAATACTAGCTGCAATCGTTGCTAAAATAGAAATCCCCCCAACCGTTGGATTGGCAATCGCACCCAATGCTGCTGTCACACCCGGATTGGCGATCGCGCTGGCAATCATTGGCGCAACACCCATTATCGCACTGCATCCAATTACCCTAACTTTAGTATTAGCTAAATCTACTAACGACATAATTTAAATACTTCTCATACTTTGGAATAGTTTAGCGCGGCGAGATAATTAAATACAAGGTTAATTTACCGCCTTTAATATCAGCTATTCAGTCGTCTAAAGACGACTTTAGCTGTGAGACAGGGGTTTTCAACCCCTGGCGGCCCCAGCAACTAGCTGAGGGCCTCCGCCACCCCTGGCGGCCCCATTGGTCAACAACCAGGTCAAACGTAGTCACAGACTGCTGTTTACCCCCGAGGCTAGATCCCCCCTTAGCTTGCCCCCTACTCCCCCTTCTTAAGGGGGGGACAGGATTCCAATCAAAGTCCCCCTTCTTAAGGGGGATTTAGGGGGATCTGGCCTCAGCAACAAACGAGAGATACAAAAAAGGGTTCCAGGCTTAAGTTGACAACAAACTGGCCGCCCCGCTCTCCTATTTGTAAACTTTTTTGTCAACCCGATCGCACAGCTTGTATTTAACGGATAATGTCTGTTTATTTATTTTTGTCCCCCAGCGATCGCCCTCAAAACAACTTTACTTTTCTTTACAAACGAACAACCAAAAGACGGCGCCGAACACAATAATTTCGTTACAGACTTTAAATGCGACGCGCGATCGACTAAAGTAAAAAAAATGGCTTTATCCGTTTATTCATCGCAAAGGAAACAAAGCTCATGGTTCAACGCGGTTCGACAGTCCGGATTCTCCGCAAAGAATCCTTCTGGTATCAAGAAGTGGGCACCGTTGCTACGGTAGACCAAAGCGGCATTAAATACCCAGTTATCGTTCGCTTTAGCAGCGTCAATTATGCCGGCGTCAACACCAACAACTTCGCCCAAAGCGAATTAATCGAAGTGTCAGCACCCAAAGCCAAAGCCAAAGCACCAGCAGCACCAGCAGCACCAGCCGCAGGAAAGGCACCAGCAGCAAAAGCAGCAGCCAAACCAGCAGCACCAGCCGACGGCGCTCCTAAATAAGGCTAACCAAATAACTAGACTCAAGAGCGCTAATTGTGCCAGAACTGCCAGAAGTAGAAACTATTTGCCGGGGTTTGAACCAACTTACCCTCGATCGCGAAATATTGGGCGGAGACGTGCTGTTACATAGCTCGATCGCCCGCTCAATCTCTGCGACCGATTTTTTGACAAAACTCAAAGGAAAGTCGATCGCATCTTGGTACAGGCGCGGCAAATACCTCCTGGCAGAACTATCGCAATGGAGAGGGGGAGAGGGAGAGAGTGGGAGATCGGGAGAGGGGGAGAGGGGGAGAGTGGGAGAATTCTCACCTCAAACTTTCAGTTCTTCTCTTCAATCTTCTTCCTTCTCCCTTCTGCCCTCAAATGCTGGCTGGTTGGGCGTTCACCTGCGGATGACCGGACAATTGCTGTGGGTAAACCAATCCGAACCCCTACCAAAACACGCCCGAGTCCGCCTATTTTTTGCAGGAAACCAAGAATTACGCTTTGTAGACCAACGCACCTTCGGGCAAATGTGGTACGTCCCCGCAGAAACCGAGGTTTCCAGTACAGTCACCGGCCTCAAAGTCCTAGGCCCGGAACCGTTTTCCGACGAATTTACCACAGAATATTTAGCCCGCAAGCTGCACCGACGGGCGCGACCAATTAAAACAGCATTGCTAGACCAGTCACTGGTAGCGGGTTTGGGCAATATCTACGCTGACGAAACTTTGTTTTTGTCGGGAGTGATGCCGACAACTCTGTGCGCTGATTTGACAGAAGTGCAAATCGATCGCATTCATACAGCTATTATTCAAGTTTTACAGCAGGCGATCGCCTCCGGCGGCACCACTTTTAGCAATTTTCTCAACGTCCAAGGCGTCAACGGTAACTACGGTGGCGTCGCTTGGGTGTACAATCGCGCCGGTCAACCCTGTCGTACTTGCTCAATGCCGATCGAAAAGATAAAATTAGCAGGGCGATCGACTCATTACTGCCCCGCCTGTCAGAAATAACCAGGAAGGTACGTTCCTCGATCAAAGAGCGCTGAAGCGCAACTACGTACCTAATACGCTGAAGCGCAACTACGTACCTAATACGCAGGAGGGTACGATCATCGATCAAAGAGCGCTGAAGCGCAACTACGTACCTAATACGCAGGAGGGTACGATCACCTTTGTTTTTTACCAAAATATTTGCTCCAAACCCTCAATCTCAGTTCAAAAACCTGGTTTCTTGCTTCGAGTGCATCAGTTATATCTACTATTAAAGCCAAATCGGCATTAAAATTTGTATACTTTTATAAATGAAACAGAGCAAATTATGGCAATCAAAAAAGGTAGCATAGTCCGCGCAATTCGCGAGCAACTCGAAAACAGCCTAGAAGCCCAAGCCAGCGATCAGCGCTTTTCCTCCTATCTATTTGAAAGCAAAGGCGAAGTGATGGATGTTCGCGGCGAGTACGCCTTCGTCAAATTTGGTAAAGTCCCCACCCCCAATATTTGGCTGCGCGTAGACCAACTCGAAGATTTTAAGTAAACTCACAGTTATAGACGTAACTCTTAGGTACGTTGTTGCGCTTGGGCGCTCTTTCATAGATCGAAGAGCGCCCAAGCGCAACAACGTACCCACTCAAAGGTAACGTAGATTACATACAGTGCACTCGATCGCACTTAAGCTCATTCTTAAAATCTAAAAGTTAGCATCTAAAATCGCATGAATCCCCCATCAACCCGCGTATCAATTATTGGTGCAGGCAAAGTCGGTAGCACCTTAGCCCAACGAATTGCCGAGAAAAATCTAGCAGATGTAGTATTGTTAGATATCGTCGAAGGTTGGCCGCAGGGCGTTGCTTTGGACTTGATGCAAGCAAGGGGAGTCGAACGGCACGATCGCCAAATTGTCGGTACAAATGATTATATAGATACAGCCAACTCAAATATCATCGTCATTGCCGCCGGTATCCCCCGCAAACCCGGTATCAATCGCGAAGATTTAATTAAAATCAATGCTCAAATTGTCACAGAAGCTGCCAAACAGGCGATCGCCCATTCCCCCGAAGCAATCTTAATTGTAGTCACAAATCCCCTAGATATTATGACATATCTAGCCTGGGAAGCTTCCGGTTTGCCAAAACACCGAGTCATCGGTATGGGCGGCATTCTCGACTCCGCCCGCTTTCAAACTTTTATTGCCATGGAATTGGGCGTTTCCATTGCCCAAGTGTGCGCCACAGTCATCGGTTCCCACGGCGATTTGATGGTTCCCTTACCCCGCTATTCCACAGTCAACGGCATTCCCATCGCTCAACTGATGGATGCAGGGGCGATCGATCGCATCGTACAGCGGACTCGCCACGGTGGCGCCGAAATAGTAGGATTGATGAAGAATTCTAGCGCCTATTTTGCACCCGCATCTTCCGCCTGTTTGATGGTAGAATCAATTTTACTCAATCAGTCGCGACTCTTGCCTTGCTCAGTTTATTTGAACGGTCAATACGGCGTGCAAGATATATTTTTAGGTGCTCCCTGCCGCTTGGGATATCAGGGCATCGAACAGATACTGGAACTCGAACTTAGCGATGCAGAAAGAGCCGCTTTTCAGGATTCTGGTAAACTGGTTTTGCAAAGTATTGAGGAAGCCGAAACCATACTGAAGAATGCTGGTTAAGCAAGTCAGCAGAAAGTATCCGGCTTGTGCACCCGAAAAAATGTACAGCCTCAATATTTCGGGTGAGACAATTTCATCAATAAGACTTACGCAGTCTCGACTCAAAAAGCCCGGTTGATTATTTTTACCCCTCTTGATTTTCTCACTTAATTATTATGTTAAGAAACTAGGTTTCTGTCTCAGCCCCGATTTAACCTAAAATTCCTTGACTTTAGCCTAAAATGTGATATAGTTGAGTAATATATTGTATCAAAAATGTTAACCAACCCAACAAAAGCGCTCAAAAGGAAATAAAGTCTTAGAGCATCGGTTTTGTTGGTTTAATTTAAGCAGAGCCTACAACGAAAACCAACTGGTTGACCGGAAAACTCAGCTCGAATGAGGTGGATTTCAATAAGTTTAATAAATAGAAGCGATATCATAAAATAATTTGAAGGCCCGGCAAATCATCGAAATGATTCCATAGCTCCAAAATCTGGATTAAACCGAATTTAAAACAGATAAGTTGAGAATTCGAGAAAACCAGAGAAAACTCAAGAAAAGCCGATCGCCTAAATTCAAACAAATCTTCATAGAGGCACTCCCAACAGGATATTCGATCGCCAAACTTAGGACAATATCAATCGAGTTTGCGATAATCAGAAAAAGGTGATAATTGCAACCACAGGCGATCGGAAAAAAATGTCAAGATTAGTTCAGGACTCTGGGCGCGCTTGCGCCGTGAAACCGGGTTTCTGCTTTTCACTTTCGGAGATTCCCTGATTTAATTACCTTAAGATACCGGGTTGATGATTCAACAGTTGACAGTTGACCTGGGACAGTTGACAGTTTGAGAGCGACCTTTACCCTTAAGTCCGAGGATTGGAGTAATGAATAGTCTGATTTTAATTTCTCCCGCTCAGGGAGAGGCTTTCAACCAATTATTTCTGGTAAAACTCTCAATTATTGACAATTTATGCACTCTTCCCATCACCGATCGCCCGTTTTTACAGTAAATATACCAAGTTAAGCTCCTGGTTCGACCTCCCAATCTAGAAAAAATACGGAAATGCAGCGCGAGTAGCTGCTAAGTGCTAGGAGAAGGAGGAGAATTTGCCCTCTGCTTTTAGATTTACAGCAACCGCGCCCATCAGGGTTAGGACGTTCTCGCATGGCACAAACCCTTGCGTTCGATTGTTTCTTCACTTCGCTCAACTGTCAACCCTTATCTAAGCCAGCGAAGCTTTCAACTGTCAACTCTTCTCTAAGCAAGCTGTCAACTGTCAACTATCAAACGATTTTGGATTTTGGATTGGGGATTTTGGATTGGGGATTGTCAACTGTCAACTGTCAACCCTTATCTAAAGCGGGCAAGCTGTCAACTGTCAACTGTCAACTGTCAACTGTCAACTGCTATACCAGGCTCAACTTGCAGAGCGCTATTGGGATGCTATGTACCTCGATACCAAACCGCAAAATAACTAAACAAATAACAATATGTTTCATGAATATTTGTATCAAGAAGTAACCGACTTGCGCCAAAAGCTAGCTCACCTAGAAAGAGAAATGCAGTCTCAAACCTGGTTCAAAAAGCTGCAAGCGCTGATGGGAGTGATTGGCAAAATTCGTCAATCCTTAGACTTAGAAACAATATTCAAAATTACAGCCACCGAAGTTCGGCAACTCCTAAATGCCGATCGAGTCGCCGTTTACCGGTTCATTCCCGAATCCGACTGGAACGACGGCGAAGTAGTATCAGAAGACGTACTTCCCCAATTCAGCCCATCCCTGGGTGCAAAAGTTCACGATCACTGCTTCGGCGAACAATTTGCAGCCAACTACGCCAAAGGTTACGTTCAAGCTGTCAGCGACATCTACAAAGCCCGGTTGAGCCCCTGTCACCTCAGAATCCTCAAGCGATTTCAAATCCGAGCAAACTTAGTCGTACCCCTGCTACAAGGGCAACATTTGTGGGGATTGCTGTGCATTCACTCCTGCGGTCAACCCCGCGATTGGCAGGAAGACGAAATCGAATTTGCCAAACAAGTAGGAGAACATTTAGCAGTTGCAATTTATCAGGCCGAATTGCACTCGCAAACCCAAAGACAATTAGCAGAAATCGCATCGGCCCAGCAGAAACTCCGCGACAGCGAGCAAAAATATCACCAAATTCTCGATTCGATCGCCGATATGGTATTAGTCAAAGGCCCAGAATCGAAAATCGTTTGGGCAAATCAAGCATTCCGCGACTATTACGGCATGACTGAAGAGGAACTTCAAGGCATTGTAGACGCACCTTTCTCCAATCCAGACAATACTCTCCAGTACATCAAAGATGACGCTTTCGTATTTGAAACCGGACAGACTCTGCAAATTGCCGAAGAACCGGTGACGCGCCACGACTCAGAAGTGCGACTGTTTAGCACAGTCAAAGCACCCATCCGCAACGAAGACGGCCAAATTACAATGACTGTCGGCGTCTCCCGGGACATGACGGAACGCAAAGCAGCAGAAGAAGCCGTCAAAGCCAGCGAAGCCAAATACCGTCGTTTGGTAGAAACCTCCCAAGACATGATTTGGTCGGTAAATGCCCAGGGGCGTTTCACCTTCGTCAACGCAGCAGTTAGATATATCTACGGTTACGAACCAGCAGAAATGCTCGATCGGCCTTTCTCGGACTTTATGACACCAGAACAAAGCCAGAAAGATTTAGAAGTTTTCGCCCGCCTCAAGGCCGGAGAATCAGTTTTTCAGCACGAAAGCACCCAAATCGCCAAAGACGGCAGCATCAAACATTTGATGTTCAATGCCATAGCCCTGTACGACGACAGCGGAAACGTCCTCGGCACCACCGGTACAGCCACCGACATTACCGATCGCAAACGGGCAGAATCCGCCTTGCAACACGCAAACGCCGAACTAGAGCGCAGAGTAGAAGCCCGTACCGCCGAACTGCAACAGACTTTTGCCGCCCTCAGTGTCAGCGAAGCCAAGTTCCGGACGATCGCAGCCACCATCCCCGGAGCTCTGTTTCAATTTTGCAGCCGCGATGGAGTGTGGAGAGTTGACTATATGAGCGATCGCATCGCAGATATAGCCGGCATCACCGCAGCAGAAATGATGGGAAACATCGCCTCTTTCATTTCCCACGTCCACCCCGAAGACCTCGAAAGCTTCATCGCTTCCATCAACGAAGCCGTTGAAAATACCTGCCTGTGGCACTACGAAGGGCGGTTAGTCAAGCCCGATGGCGAGATTCGCTGGTGGCAAGGCGACTCAATTCCCACCCGCAGCGAAACCGGCGAAATCGTATTTTCCGGTGTATTGCTCGACATCAACGATCGCAAAGTTGCCGAAACAGCCATCCGAGAAAGCCAGCGACAGCTACAAGAAGCCCAAAGACTAGCCCACGTCGGCAATTGGGAACTAGATACAACAACGGGAACCGTCACTTGGTCAGAGGAACTCTTCCGCATCCACGGACTCGAACCAGCGGCCACAGCACCCAGCCGAGAAGAGCAAATCGCTCTGATCCATCCAGAAGATTTAGAATTTTGGCATACAGAAGTACAGCGGGGAGTTGACTTCGGCATCCCCTTTGATTTTGACTTCCGCGTTTACCGCCCCGACGGTACCTTGCGACACCTCAACACCCTGGGCCGCGCCGAAATCGATGCCAGTGGCAAGGTGCTAAAATTGTTCGGCACGGCGATCGACATTACCGATCGCTTCCTTGCAGAAGAAGCCCTGAGACAAGCAGCAGCCGAGTTGGAAGACAGAGTGAGCGATCGCACTGCCGAACTTTCCCAAGCAGTCACTCAGTTAGAACAAGAAATTGGCGATCGAAAACTTGCAGAAGCAGCGGTGCAAGTTTCCGAACAAAACCTGCGAACAATCTTTAACAATGTCTACGATGCTATCTTCATTCACGATTTAGAAGGAAACATTCTCGATGTCAACAATCGAATGTTAGAAATGTACGGAGTGAGCCAGGAACAAGCAACAAAATTATCAATTATCAACGACTATTCAAGCGGCGATAATCCCATAGAACAAACGGCAGAACTTTGGGCTAGAGTATTAGCCGGCGAAACAGGTCGCATGGAATGGAAAGCGAGGCGTCCCAACGACGGTTCAACTTTTGATGCAGAAATTGCCCTGTCCAAAATCAATCTTAACGGCAATGTTAACATCATTGCCAACGTGCGAGATATTAGCGATCGAAAACAGGCAGAAGCAGAACTGCAACGCGCTCAACAATTTATGGAATCAGTCCTCAAAACCATACCCGTAGGAGTAGTTGCCAAGGAGGCCAAAGAGTTGCGATTTGTACTGTGGAACCCCGCAGCCGAAACTTTGCTCGGTTTCAGTGCAGCAGAAGTTATGGGCAAAAATGATTACGACTTTTTCCCCACAGAACAAGCTGATCTTTTCACCGCCAAAGACCGGGAAGTGCTCGACAGCGGGCAGATGGTAGAAATCGCCGAAGAAGATATTCAAACAGGCCAAGGAGAATCGCGGATATTTCACACCAAGAAAACAGCAATACTCGATGCTGATGGCACACCGCAATATCTATTAGCTGTCACCGAAGATATTACCGATCGCAAACTAGCAGAAATTGCCTTGAGGCGATCGTCCGCCCAACTCAAGCAGCAAGCCGATCGAGAAAAATTGCTCAACATTCTCACCGCTCAAATCCGCAATTCCCTCGACTTCGACAGCATCGTCACAGTCGCAGTTCAGGAAATTCGCGCTTTCCTGAAGATCGATCGCTGCAACTTTGCCTGGTATCGCGAAGACGGGGAGGAGCCTTTCTGGGAAATTATTAAAGAATCTCGCCACCCCCAACTTCCCGATTTAACAGGTCCCTATCGGGCTTCAGATTTTGGCCCCGTTGGAGAACAAATATTGCATATGGAAATAGTGCGGCTGGATGATGTCGAAACAGTCGCAGATCCTGCTTGGAAACAAACCATTCGAGGGATGGGCTACCAATCTGTATTAGCCATCCCCATGCAGGCACTTTCCGGGGTAATGAGCGCAATTACCTGCTGCAACAGCAATGTTGTGCGGCCCTGGAGCGATAGCGAAGTCGAATTGTTGCAAGCGATTACAGTTCAATTGGCGATCGCCCTCAACCAAGCCGATCTTTACGCCCAAACTCGCAATAAAGCTCGCGAATTAGAGCAAACCTTGCTGCAATTAACCAGCGCTCAATCGCAGTTAATTCAAAGCGAAAAAATGTCATCTCTCGGTCAACTCGTCGCAGGAGTTGCCCACGAAATTAACAATCCAGTTAACTTTATTTACGGCAATCTCAGCCATGCTAACGAATATACTCAAGACTTGCTGCACCTGATCGAACTTTACCAAAACTACTATCCCGATCCGGTGCCGGAAATTCAACAGGAAGTCGAAGCAATTGAACTCGAATTTCTAATGGATGACTTACCGAAACTGCTTTCGTCAATGAAAGTCGGTGCAGACAGAATTCAGCTCATCGTTGCATCTCTACGCACATTCTCCCGCATGGACGAAGCAGAAATGAAAGCCGTCAACATCCACGACGGTATAGATAGCACTCTGATGATTTTGCAGCACCGGGTCAAAGCAAAACCCAATTATCCCGAAATAGAGGTGATCAAAGAATACGGTCAATTGCCGTTAGTAGAATGTTATGCCGGACAGCTAAATCAAGTATTTATGAATATCTTGAGCAATGCTTTAGATGCTTTGGAAGAAAGAGATGCGCGGCTTTCTGTCGAGCAAATGCGGGAAAATCCCAGCTCGATCCGCATCTGGACTGAAATGCCAAAACCCGATCGAATATTAGTTCGGATTGCTGACAATGGCCCGGGCATGACAGAGACTGTCCGCAATCAACTTTTTAACCCATTTTTCACCACTAAACCTGTGGGGAAAGGCACTGGGATGGGCTTGTCAATTAGCTATCAAATTGTTACAGACAGACACAACGGCTCGTTGAAATGCACTTCTGCGCCGGGAGAGGGTGCCCAATTTGCGATCGAGATTCCGCTCAAAGCTAATCGCTAATCATAGGTACGTTGTTGCGCTTCAGCGCTCTCGATCTATGAAAGAGCGCTTAAGCGCAACAACATACCTAAAAGTTAATTTCTAGGTATCTCATTCCTAACCGCTTCTAACAACCTATCTAAATCTACTCATGAACAGCAAAACTAGAGTCAGTCCAAGTCTGCGGTGTAACTTCCTCAATGTAAAAAGTAGCGCATCACTGCTTGCTTACTGCTCGGCTTGGGCTCAACAGTAGGCTTGACCACAATTCCCCAGTTAGAGTTTGCGACTTTGAGGTAAAAATATTGAATTGTAGTTAATGATTCATTCGTGCCTGGTGTTTGTTCGGTTGTCACACCAACTAAGCCGGGAGCAACTCGCATGAATCAAGCGCAAATGAATTATACAGCTATTGTCACCAGTTTTCAAATTCTGGGTAAATGAGTAAATTTAGGTAGAAATAGACAGATTTCTTGAAACAGATGTTAACCCGACTTGATATTGCCCAGATTTATCAGCATTTCTGTCACTGCGCCACTGTCCAAAGGTTTAGAAAACAAATATCCCTGAGCTAATTCGCAGTCGAGTGCCCGAAGCTGGGCTAACTGTTCGGCTGTCTCCACACCTTCGGCGATCGCATTTAATCCCAAATTGTGAGCCAAAGTTACGATCGCCCGCACAATCTGCAAAGGCTGACCCCCGCCGTTGCCGTTTTCGATCGCCCCCAAGCGACTCACAAAAGATCGATCGATCTTCAGCGTATCCAGCGGAAAGCGGTGCAAGTAACTCAAAGACGAATAGCCCGTACCAAAATCGTCGATCGACAATCGAATATTTCTACCTTTTAATTGGGCGAGTACAATATTAGCCTTAGCCACATTTTCTACGATCGCGCTTTCAGTGATCTCCAATTTCAAACAACTCGGAGCGCAGCCAGTTTCTGCCAAAATTTCATCTATATGTTCAATTAAATTCGCCATTCCTAACTGCTTTGGAGAAAGATTGACGCTCATTGTTAATTGTGAAGGCTCGACAATTGGTAACTGGAAATTGGGAATTGGGAATCGCGAATTGGGAATCGCGAATTGGGAATCGGCAATCGGTAATTGGTAATCGGGGATTGGTAATTGGAGATTGGAAATTGGGAATTTTTTCCCTCTTCCCTCTTCCTTCTTCCCTCTTCCCTCTTCCCTCTTCCCCCTTCCCTCTTCCCTCTTCCTTCTTCCTTCTTCCTTCTTCCTTCTTCCTTCTTCCATCAACATTTCTTGCCAAACGCGCAATTGTCGGCAAGCTTCGCGCAGCACCCAGGCTCCCAGAGGCACGATCAAGCCTGTTTCTTCAGCTACAGGAATAAAAGTAGAAGGCGGTACTAAACCCCGAATCGGGTGCTGCCAGCGCACCAAAGCCTCAAAACCTTCGATCGCACCGCTGGCGAGGGAAAAAATTGGTTGGTAGTGGACAATAAAGTGCGAACATTCATCCTTACTTTTCCCTAATTCCTCCTTGCCAAAAATAGCTAATCGCAGGTCTGTTTCTAACTGCAAGAGGGAGATAGTTTGGTCGTGCATCGCCAAATTAAACACCTCGTGGCGGGCTTTACCCAAAGCTTTAGCACGGTACATAGCAATATCAGCATCGCGCAGGAATTCTTCGGGATGGCTGTATAAAGCACTCTGCTGGCCGTTCAACTCGTCACTTTCTACTATTCCTAAGTCACCTCGACTGAAAACAATCCCAATGCTAGCGGTGGTAAATACTTCATGCCCTTCGAGGTTAAACGGAATCTTCAGTTCTGTTTGTATCCTGTTAGCTGCTAGGGTGGCGTCGCTGAAGCTCTGAATGCGGTCTAGCAGAATGGTAAATTCGTCTCCCCCCAACCGGGCGACTGTATCGGAAACGCGCACGCAATCCTGAAGCCGCTGCCCTAGGGCAATTAGCAGTTTATCCCCAAGAATGTGTCCTAAAGAATCATTAACTATTTTGAAGCGGTCTAAATCTAGGAACAGGACGGCAAATTTGTAATCTGGGGAATGTTTGGAACGGCGGATCGCTTGTCCTAGCCTGTCGATGAACAAAAGGCGGTTAGGTAAACCCGTCAGCGAATCGTGAAAGGCGCCGTGCAGTAGTTGCTGTTCTACTCGCTTGCGCTCGGTGACATCTCTGATAATAATTTGGGCGGCGGCTGAGCCTTGATAAATAGCAGGGATGCCGGCAACTTCAACGTCTATGATTTCTCCGTCAAGCCGCATCAATTTTTCTTCGGCAAGCTCGATCGGCTGATTTTCTTCCTCGACTTGTCTCATCCGTTCTCTGGCTTTTTCGACATAGTTTGGATGAACGATATCCAATACCGGAAAGCCGATGAGCTCTGCCGGAGATCTGGCGCCGAGGAGTTTAGCGCCAGCGGCATTGATGTAGACGATTTTTCCTTGACTGTGAACGGCGATCGCTTCGGGAGATAGTTCTACTAAACGACGATAGCGTTCTTCACTTTCTTGGAGAGATACTATCAGCTCGCAGCGCTCTTGTTCGGCTCGCTGGCGTTCGATTTCCATTCTGTGAACTGCCAGAAATTTACCGATGCTTTGAGCCATCAGTTCTATGATTTCTCTGGCCTGCGATTCAAAATTTTTATGTCTGGCTTTTTGCGAACAAAAGCTCAAAGTACCATAAATTTTATCGTTGACAAATATCGGTGTGCCAATGTATGATTCTATGTTCAAATCTTGATAAACTTGATGGTCGCCAGTTTTCAGTATTTCTTTGATGTGAGAACACGCCATGGTTTTTTTGGATTTGATTACTGCTGCACAGTAAGTATCGCTAAGATTTAATTTTAAGCCTTTGTTAAAATATTTGATGTTGCTTTTGACGGAGCGAATCAGAAAAGATTGACTTTCAACTTGAGCAATAATACCAATAGAGAGTCCAAAAATTAAACAGCCTGCTGTCAGATAATCATCAACCAGTTCTTGAAAGTTTTGATAGTGATAAGTTGTAATCCGATGCAAATGTTTGAGGTTGGCACTGAATGTGGCTAAATCTTGAGACTTTAAAAATAATTCTTCTTCCGAGCGCTGGCGGTCTGTAACATCGGTTTGAACTCCAATAAAGTGAGTTAAGTGTCGCCGAAAATTGTATACGGGAGCAATAGAAAGTTCGTTCCAAAAAGGTGTTCCATCTTTCCGAAAATTACGCAAAATCACTTGGCATTCTTTCCCTTCTCGAATGGCAGTTTGCAGCTCTTTTGCAGCGGGGCAATTGGTATCTTTTCCCTGTAAAAATCGGCAATTTTTACCAATTAATTCCTCTCTGCTATAACCGGTGATCCGCTCAAAACTGGGATTGACATAAATAATTGGATTATCTGCAACTGTGGCGTCGGCGATCGCAATGCCGTTGCTGGTACTCTCGATCGCCCGTTCCATCATTTGCAAGCGCTCTTGCGATCGAATGCGATCGATCGCCGCAGCTAACAGATTGGCGATCGCTTCTACAAAATAAACGTCATCCTGGTTAAAAACGCGCTCTTGCTTGCTGTGTACCCCCAAAATGCCCCAGACAGCCGACTCAGCAGTCTTCCCAGGTTCTGCTTGTCCCCAGTTCTTTTTCGCCTGTCCTCGATTTCCGGGAACGATCGCAGTGACGCCGCTGACAGCCTGGTGGTTGTGCAGCAGTGGCGACTCGCTAAAGCGGGTTTCTACTCGCAAATCTGCGACGATTATCGGTTCACCAACTAGCAATGTGTAACCTGCTTGCGATCGACTAGAAGCGGTAACAGTAGCGTTACCGACAAGTCCGGGCTGCCAGCCAATCCCCGCTCGCAACAGAAAAGCATGGCCAGAAGGCAACAGTTCCAAAAACTGGCAATACTCGACATCTAGGGTTTGGGCAATTAACACCGCAGCTTTGTCCATCAGTGCGGACAAGTCTGTTTCGGCTAGGGCCTGCTGTCCCAAGTAGGCGACGGCCGCTTGCTGGCGGGCCCGCAAGTGGATTGACGCCAGCAATTCCTGCTCTTTAGCGGCGGCTAGCTTGCGCTCGGTAATGTCGCAGAACACCGACAGCACAGTTTTTTCCGACAGTAATGTCAAATACCGCATGGATACAGTGGCCCAAAACAGGGTACCGTCAGCTTTTTTGAGGCGGACTTCTGTCTCGCGGACGTATCCGTTGCGAGCGAGATCCTCCAGTAGTTGCTGCCGTTCTGCGGGATTGTTGTAGAGGATGGAGGCTGGCTGGTGGTCGATCGACTGAAATGCTCTCAGGCCGAAAGCCTGACGGCATAAATCGTTGCTATAAAGAATTATGCCGTCAGGTAGACTGCTGACGATCATGGGCATCGGCATCGAATTGGCGATCGTCAGCAGCAATTCTTTGGTTTCTTGCAATTCTTCGTACAAGTCTGGCTTGGCGGCACAGCCCTGACAGTCTTCACCGTTTTCAGGGATAAAACTTTCCATTTTTGAATTGTTCCATTGAGCAGGTAACTTTTTTTACCAGAAAAAATTGGTTGAAAGCCGGAACACGAGTGAGGGAGAAATAAAAATCAGACTATTCATTACTCGAATCCTCGGACTTAAGGGTAGAGGTCGCTCTCCTTCGGTCAACTGTCAACTGTCAACTGTCAACTGTCAACTGTTGAAACTTGTGGTGACTGATGATTGCATATGTAGAGAACGATCGACAGTGCCCCACTACATTAATCTTAACCAAAACTCATGCAAGTCAGCTCCCCAAAACTGCTCGGATCGAGTTTTAGGTGGAATGCCAGTGGCGATCGCATCTGTCTCTGGTAAGAAAATGTAGAGTTTCTGAACTTGCGTTAAATTTTCATGTATGGCGGGGTAGCTTGCCAAATATGCAGCGCCAGCCCCTAATCTAAAAAGTAATGCCATCTGCAAACAACTACCCAAAACTATCCGAGGAGAGAGAGAAAATGCTTGAATCTTACCGCCTTCACGCTGCCGAAAGAGCCGCATTGGGAATTCCGCCGCTGCCGCTAGACGCCCAGCAAACGTCGGAACTCTGCGAATTGCTGAAAAATCCGCCACCGGGAGAAGAAGAAGCCTTAATCGAATTATTGCGCGATCGCGTACCCCCAGGCGTAGACAGCGCCGCCTACGTCAAAGCTGGTTTTTTAACCGGCATCGCCAAAGGTGAAATCCACAGCCCCCTAATTGCTCCCAAATGGGCAGTTTACCTGCTGGGGACAATGATGGGCGGTTACAACGTCCAATCTTTAATCGACTTGCTCAATCCTACTGCCGAAATCGCTATCCCCGCCACCGCAGCCCGGGCTCTGAGCAAAACGCTGTTAGTATTCGATGCCTTCCACGACATTCTCGCCCTGTCGGATACCAATCCCTACGCGAAGCAGGTAGTCGATTCCTGGGCTGATGCCGAGTGGTTTACCGGCCGCCCCGAACTAGCCCAAGCCATTACTGTTACAGTCTTCAAAGTGCCCGGAGAAACCAATACCGATGACTTGTCTCCCGCACCTCAGGCTACCACGCGGCCGGACATTCCCCTGCACGCTTTGGCGATGCTCGAAAGCAAGATGCCAGGGGCCTTAGAAACGATCGCCCAATTGAAAGAAAAAGGCCATCCCGTCGCCTACGTTGGCGATGTTGTCGGCACAGGTTCCTCGCGGAAATCGGCGATTAACTCCGTGTTGTGGCACATTGGTAACGATATTCCGTTTGTACCAAACAAGCGCAACGGCGGATATATTCTAGGAAGTGCGATCGCCCCGATTTTCTTCAATACCGCTGAAGATTCCGGCGCATTGCCGATCGAATGCGATGTCGCCAAAATGGAAACCGGCATGGTAATCACCATCCATCCCTACAAAGGCGAAATCACCAACGAAGCCGGAGAAATCATCTCCACTTTCACCCTCAAACCCGACACAATTCTCGACGAAGTGCGCGCCGGCGGTCGAATTCCCCTATTAATCGGACGCACCTTAACCGACAAAGTTCGCGAAGCTTTAGGACTAGAAATTAGCCCGATTTTCACCCGTCCAACTATTCCCGCCGATACCGGAAAAGGCTTCACCTTAGCTCAAAAGATGGTAGGGAAAGCTTGCGGTTTGTCCGGCGTTCGTCCCGGCACATCTTGCGAACCAGTCATGACCACAGTCGGTTCCCAAGATACCACGGGCCCCATGACTCGCGACGAATTAAAAGAACTTGCTTGTCTGGGATTTAGCGCCGATTTGGTAATTCAAAGTTTTTGTCACACCGCTGCCTATCCGAAACCAGTGGATGTCAAAACTCACCACGAATTGCCCGATTTCATGGCACAGCGCGCGGGCATAGCTTTGCGTCCCGGAGACGGAATTATTCACTCTTGGCTGAACCGGATGTTATTGCCGGATACAGTGGGAACTGGCGGCGATTCTCACACTCGTTTTCCGTTAGGAATTTCCTTTCCGGCGGGTTCGGGATTAGTAGCTTTTGCTGCTGCTTTGGGCGTGATGCCTTTGGATATGCCAGAATCAGTTCTAGTCCGGTTCAAGGGTGAATTGCAACCGG
Source organism: Microcoleus sp. PH2017_08_TRC_O_A (assembly GCF_020738665.1). Lineage (NCBI taxonomy): Bacteria > Bacillati > Cyanobacteriota > Cyanophyceae > Oscillatoriales > Microcoleaceae > Microcoleus > Microcoleus sp. PH2017_08_TRC_O_A. Next base: position 15,228 of record NZ_JAEQCE010000001.1, on the reverse strand, counting down.
GAGTAACGCTGCGAGATGTTGTGAATGCAATTCCCTACGTAGCAATTCAAAAAGGTTTGCTGACAGTCTCCAAACAGAATAAGAAAAATGTCTTTTCTGGGCGGATTATGGAGATTGAAGGTTTGCCAGATTTGAAGGTTGAGCAGGCTTTTGAATTGACCGATGCCTCGGCCGAGCGTTCTTGCGCCGGATGCACGATTAAATTGAGTTCTGAGACGGTCTCTGAGTACATTCGTTCTAATGTCGCGCTGCTCAAAAATATGGTGGCGCGGGGCTATGAAGATGCGCGGACGATGATGCGCCGGGTGGCGAAGATGGAGGAATGGCTGGCTAATCCGGTGTTGCTTGAGGCGGATGCTGATGCGGAGTATGTGGAAATCATCGAAATCGATCTCAATGAGATTACTGAACCGATTGTGGCTGCGCCGAATGACCCGGATAATGTGAAGCTGTTGAGTGAGGTTGCGGGCGATCGGGTAGACGAAGTATTTGTCGGTTCTTGCATGACAAATATCGGTCACTACCGCGCCACTGCGAAGGTGTTGGAAGGTGCAGGGGAAGTGAAAGCTCGCCTGTGGATTTGTCCGCCAACTCGGATGGACGAACAGCAACTGAAAGAAGAAGGTTATTACAGCATTTTTGGAGCGGCTGGAGCGCGCACAGAAATGCCGGGATGCAGTCTTTGTATGGGCAATCAAGCGCGGGTTAAAGATGCGACAACCGTGTTTTCAACTTCGACTCGTAATTTCAACAACCGCATGGGTAAAGACGCGCAAGTTTATCTCGGTTCTGCGGAATTAGCCGCAGTTTGTTCGCTGTTGGGTCGAATTCCCACAGTCGAAGAATACCAAGAGATTGTGGCGAAGAAAATCAATCCTTTTGCTGGTGATTTGTATCGATATTTGAATTTCGATCAGATTGCGGGCTTTGAGGATGAAGGGCGAGTGATTGCTTTGGAAGATATGCCTCGGATTGAGGATATTTTGGGGATTCCTGAGGGTGTTTTGAGCAAGTAATATCATCGCAGCTTACTGAGGGTGCATCTAGGCGCAAGCAAATATGTGTGTAGGGGCGAAGCATGACCGCAGTCAATATGAGATTATAACTAATAACTTATATGCGGTCATGCTTCGCCCTCTTCAAAAATGAGATGCACCCGCTGACTTAGATGGTTATTTAGAACCGCAGATAAACGCAGATGTACGCAGATGAATTAATTATCTGCGTACATCTGTGTTCATCCGCTGATATCTGCGGTTCAAGCAAATCCCATAATTTGAATGAATCATCCTCCGCCTTTTGTTTACAATATTTACAATATAAGTAGAGGCGAATTCGATCGCCAATCTCTGGCTTCCCATCCAGGATATCGATCGACCCGCTGATTCATATAAATCCGAGAAAGGAGAAAAATGATTATGTCTGAACAAGCTTTAATCAGTGAAAGTCCAGCGACAGCAACTTCAGCGCCAGAACCTCGCATTGGCAACGAAATGGTAGAGTTTCTCAGTGTAATTCAGCAAACTCCGAGAGCATATTGGCCGAATTTGCTGAAAATGATGCGGTTATTTCTGGAAACCGTGACAGTTAAGCCCGGATTATCGGAACCCGCCCAGACACCTGAAAACGTAGATTTTACTAAAATGTCGAAGGAGGGGATCAGAAGAAATCAACCTATGAGCAAAATGCTGCTAGCGGGGCGAAAGGAAGGAAATGAGGATAACGAAAAACCAGAAATTATCGATCCCGTACAGCAACACGAAGCTCTGAGCAAGCTGTTACAATCTTGGCTAGATGATGGAGATGAAGAGGAACAAACAGAAACCGCTGAAGTTCTCCGCAAGGCACTAGAAGAAAACCCGGTGCATATATAGTCCATGAGCAAAATAGTATTGTTAGATTCTGGGCCTTTAGGAATTGTTACAAATCCCAAAGCCGCCTCTCCTTTATCTCAAGAGGGCAAACTTTGGCTGCAATCTTTGCCACTTAAAGGTTATATTGTAGTGCTCCCTGAAATTGCTGACTATGAGGTGAGGCGCGAATTAATTCGTGCAGGTAAGGTGGCAGGTATTAGACGACTTGATGAACTTAAATCGCAAATTCCCTACCGTCCTTTGACTACGGAGGTAATGCTTCTAGCGGCTCAGTTGTGGGCGGATGCACGAAAGAGAGGAAGGCCGACAGCAGAACCCAATGCACTTGACGGCGATGTGATTCTGGCTGCTCAAGCAATATTATTAGCAAATGAGGCAAATGAAGTGGTAATTGCTACCACAAATGTGGGGCATTTGTCTCAGTTTGTGGATGCTCGCGAATGGCGATCGATCTCGTAAAACTGGATTCTGAGAGAAAAACTTAAGCCAAAGCCCGATCGCACTTACGTTTTGATATACTTTCAACTACATATATTTTTACAGACACCGTTAGCGAGATCAACAGCATGGTGGAAACAGTGGACACAATCGAAAAAACGGACGATCGCACGCAAACCCGGTTTTGGGGTAAAGTTACAGTCATAGACGCGGGCGATCGCTACAAGATCAATCGCATCGAAGTCAAACCGGGACACCACATCCGCACCCAAATGCACTATCACCGCAGCGAACACTGGGTTGTCGTCTCCGGTACCGCTAAAGTTATCTGCGATGACAAAGAGACCATTCTCATGCAGAAACAGTCAACCTACGTTCCCATGAATACCGCTCACCGCGTGGAAAACCCCGGCGTTATTCCCTTGGTGATGATTGAAATCCAAAATGGCGAATATCTGGGTGATGATGACATTATCCGTTTTCCCCAAGATGCCGCTGACGAAGATTGATCTCAAATCAAGTTAAATAACTCTCAGGTTTGTAGTGAGGACTTCAGTCCTCTCTCATCTCAGACTTAACGGAAAATTAAAATTACCAGAAAGAATTAGTTTAAAGCCCCAAGCCCGGGAGAAATTAAAATCAGGCTCTTCGTTACTCCAATCCTGTTCCTTCTTTTGTCAACAGTCAACGAAGAGGGCGGACACGGGGGCACCGCCCCTACAAACTGTCAAATGAATGAAGGAAATTAAAATTATAGGGGCAATTTCTGAAATTGCCCCTACAGGATTATATTAAGGTTGTTAAACACGATAGTCTGATATAGCAATTGGCGATCGTCCTACGGCAAAGCAGCGTTTTTCAAATCTACATTTGCCATATTGGCATCCTGTAAATTAGCGCCAGTCAAATCCGAACCGTTCAAGTTAGCACCGGTCAAATTAGCACCAGTCAAATTAGCATCCCGCAAGTTAACCCCCAGCACATCTATTCCCGACAAACTACCGCCCCGGAGGGTGATATTTCCCAGATTCGCGACAGACTGACGGGCATTTCTCAGGTTCGCCCCAGTCAAATTAGCACTTTCTAAATTAGCCCCGACCAAATTAGCACTGGTAAGGTTGGTATTTTTCAAACTGGCAATTACTAAACCAGCCAAACTCAGGTTAGCGCGAGTCAAATCAGCACCCTCCAAATTTGCCCCGTGCATTTTAGCCCCAATTAAGCTCGCACCTTGCAATTTAGCTTGTGTCAGATTTACTGCGTTTAATTTGGCTTCGTTCAAATTTGTACCGCTCAAATTTGCACCACTCAAATTTGCACCGTTCAAATTCGCACCGCTGAGATTCATGCCAGAAAGCTGCGCTCCTGTCAAGTCACATTTGCTGCAATTTTTAGTTTCTAATAGTTGCTTGACTTGTGATACGTTTTCTGCTTTGACTCCAGAAGCAAAACCGATCGCAATTAGCAGCCCTGTTGTTGTTAAAATTCCAAATTTCATATACTCACCCTCGGCGATATCTCTCTCTACTAATAATATCCAACATTTTTAGAGAGAGTGGGGTGATCGGTCTCTTCGATAAACTGTGACAATCATCACCCTGTTGTGCACAAAAGATGATAGAATTATGGACGTTTAAACTCCCAACAATTATTGTAAACAATTATTGCTTTTTCAGGAACCAAAAGGGAAAGGATTGCGTCGGTTCGAGACGGACACCCGTGATGCTGTTCTGAGCAAAAGTATAGTCCTTATCCTGCCATAGAGGGATGAAAGGTACATCTTGACCTAGTATGTCCTGAATTTCGGCAAACAAAGCTTTGCGGGTTTGAGGGTTGGCTTCTTGGCGCTGCTTGGCGATCAGTTGATTTACCCGATCGCTATAATAAAACGAACCCTGCCCCTGACTGGCACCCTTTTCACACCCGCGGGCCGCCGAACCCGTCGCACAATCCAAAAACGGCTGAATGTAATTGTCAGCGTCGAAAAAGTCAGCGTACCAATCCACTAACACCGCAGGATAAATCCCCTTCTCTATATTCTGAAACAAAGTCGGAGATTCAACGCTGTTAATTTCCACCTGCATTATCCCGTCCATTTTGAGTTGGGCTAAAGCTTTAATCGTACTCGCCACTAAACCTCGTTTTGTAGAACCGCTAGGATGCCAAATTTGAAAAATAAACGGATTGGCGGCCGAATATCCCGCTTTTTTTAGCAATTCCTTGGCTTTTGTCATGTTGGCGTCGCCGTACAGTTCTTTAAATACTGGCTTGTTAACGTCGAAGGTTGTGGGAATCAGGCTGTACAGAGGCTGGGCTTGTCCTCGGAGGACGCGATCGTTAATCAACGGCCGATCCATCGCCGCAGCGATCGCCTGTCTCACCTCTAACTTATCCAGCGGTTTAGAATTGAGATTCAGCGTCATATAACTAACTGTACTGCTCTCCCCCGCGATTTCCTGCCATTTCCCTTTTTTTGCTCCCTCATCCAAGCTGCGAACTTGATCCGCATCCAGGGATAAATAAGCTACATCGATCGCACCAGTCCTAAAAGTATTGAACAAATTTGAAGAACTCGAAAGCAGCAAAATGTCAATACCTCTATTGACGGGTTTTTCTCCCCAATACTTATCAAAGGCGTCAAACTTCAGAGAATCGCTACCGTACTTCGCCAGTTTGTAGCGTCCAGTTCCCACAAAAGTATCCGGTTTAAATTTACCGTCTCCAATCTCATAAGCTTTCGGAGAAATCGGACAAAGACCGGCAAATGTCAGCAAAGAAGGAAACGCAGCAAAAGGCTTTTTGAGTTGAAAAGTTAATTCGTATTCGCCCGTCGCTTTCACCGATTCTACTGCATCGCCCAACAAGAAAGCCGGACGACCGCCATTTTTGATAAATCGCTGCAAGGAAAATTCCATTGCTGCGGCGTTAAACGGTGTGTCGTCGTGAAAAATCACGCCTTGACGCAAGGGAATTGTATATGTCAATCCGTCTTTGCTAACTTTTGGCATTGCTGTCGCCAAGTGGGGGATTAACTTTGTCGTTCCCGACTCGTAGGTGTAGAGAGTATCGCCCAAATTTCGCAGCAGTTGTCCTGAGATGGTTTCGTAAGCGTCGGCGGGGTCGATCGTCCGCAATTTCAAGGTTGTGCCAATTGTCACGCGATCGTTGTTGGGCGAATTGGGCGAATTGGGCGATCGACTGGCACTCTGTCCGCAGCTTGCAGTTAACAAGCAGCAGAGGCAGAACAAAGCTATAACTTTAATTACTGAAGGTTTTATAGATATTCTCGACTGCCACTTGTTAATTCCCATCGTCTTTTATTGACACTCCAAATTAGTAATTATATTATCAGGACTTACACACTTTTAAATGAGAAACCCGGTTTCTTGGTAGATGCAATGTCGCGAAACCTCTTAAACTGCCAACTGCCAACTGTCAACTGTCAACTGTCAACTGTCAACTGTCAAGGGAGCATCTCATTTTTGTAAAAAGCATTTTTTTATTATAGTGCGAGCGTCCCCGCTCGCGTATTGTACTCGCGAGCGGGGACAGCACTATATATAAATGCAAAACTGAGATGCTCCCGATGCAATGTCGCGAAACCTCTTAAACTGCCAACTGCCAACTGTCAACTGTCAACTGTCAACTGTCAACTGTCAACTGTCAACTGTCAACTGTCAACTGCCAACTGCCAACAGCCAACTGACTAAATTTCCCTGAGGAGCGATCGCCAATCCCGACAGCGTTTCAGGTAAATGCGAGCTACCCGATCGCTCGGATTTTTCCGCAAACACTCTTCAAACAATTTTCCTGCCAATCGGTACTCATGGCGATCGCAAAGTAACATTGCTTCAGTATATACCGCCAAATTTGCTAGCTTAGCCGAGAGAATTTCCGGCGGATCGGCATCGAAGACCTCATATATTGTGACATATTGTAATTTTCCTTTTACCTGTACTTTATCCACAATCCGAATATTATAATCAGCCGGATTTCGCAACCGTTCCAATGTCTGCTGAGAAATTAACATAGGAACGCCATAATCTTTCGTCAACCCTTCAATCCGAGATGCCAAATTAACAGCATCACTAATCACCGTGCTATCCATTCTGCTTGTGCCACCAACTGTCCCCAGCATCAAAGAACCAGAATTGATCCCAATCCCAATTTTAATCGGGATGTAGCCCACACTTAAACGGTATCTGTTGTAATCATTCAGGATATTTAGCATCGCAATACCAGCTTTCACTGCATCATCTGCACAGTCGCTAAACAAAGCCATAATCGCATCGCCGATATATTTGTCAATAAACCCGTGATTGCTAGTAATAGCAGGCTCCATGCGCGACAGGTAAGCATTTATAAAATTAAAATTTTCTTGAGGAGTCATAGTTTCGGAAAGCGTCGTGAAATCGCGGATGTCCGCAAACAGCACCGACATTTCCTGCTGCACTTGATCGCCTAAACTGACATCAATAATACTTTCATATCCCAACAAATTGAGAAATTGATGTGGCACAAATCGCCCGTAAGCATCAGTTAATTCCGATTCAGCATCCAGAGATTTTTCTAAGCTTTTATTGACTTCAAATAATTCCTTAATAAATGTTTGGCGGTCGGCTTCAGCTTGTTTGCGTTCCGTGACATCTTGAAAAACTGCGATCGCAAAAGCAACTTTGCCACCGTCAAAAATTGGCGTCCCCCAAGTCTCAAGGGGGATTTTCTTGTCTAGTCTATGAATTTCCAGATCCTCAGCCGTCGAACTTTCTCCCGTCAAAGCTCGGACGAGCGGCAAATTCTGTGAAGGGTAAATAATATCAGTTCCCGCGATATAAAATTGATAACTTTTTGACAAATCATCAACAGAATTTAACGGCAACACCCCTTGGCCGAGTAACTGCTGTCCGGCACGATTGACGTAGTAAGGTTTACCTTGAGCATCGAGCACCGCCACGCCTACGGGAATCGCTTCCAGAAATTGAGCTAGCTTGATTTCGCCTTCCCGCACCGCCTCCAATGCCCGATAGCGCAACTCAGATTCCACCGTATCGGAATGTTCAGCAGTATTTTCCAGCAAGATTTCCAGATCCGCTTTTTCCTCCTTCAAGTCTTCCACTTGCTGGCGCAATCTTTCTATCTCTAAAAGTAGCTGTTCTCTAGATGGTTGTTCTTCCAGCATAACCCGAGAATTTGCGCCTCGACTAACAGAAAATTGCTCAACAGTCCATACCCTAAAAGTCATCATATGTCTATAGTAATTCAAACTGCAAACTCGGCATTAGGCGCTGGAAATTCTTCACAGATTTACCTTGCCAAGCTATACGTTGAGAACCTTGTACCGCCATTTGCACCGGAGCTTTTTTGCGGACTTCGATAATAAACTTCGACAGCATATTTATGCCTGAACTGTTCAAAAATTCTAACTGTTGCAAATTGAGGGTAATTTTTGCCGGTGCCAAATCGGCTACCTCCTCCAGCAACTGCACTATCGGTGCGTACTCTTGGGGCCCGCTCAACCTTAGAGATCCTCTAAAACTCACGGTTGCCGTTGATGGATCGTAACAGATCCCGTAATCTTCTGTTTTAATTTCCATTGCCGCAAAAAAAAGTCCCTTAGATATTATCGATCGCCAGCGATACTTATACTCTTAATTGCACCATAGTTGTCACCGTAATTACTTCCGGGTCTTTTTGCACCGTCTGGAACTTCCAACCTATTTTGGTGGTATAATCGCTCAGCATGGTTAGCAGGCCCAATCCTGAATTAGTAGAATTTTCGTCAGCAGCATTTTTTTCCAACTGCTCAATGTACAGCTCGCTCGGATCGGACTCCAGCAACTGCTGAATGTAAGCCTGAAACTTCCCTACACCTTGCGGAGGGATGGTGTTAGCAACTGAGAAAATCAGTCCGTCGCTCCTTAATTGCAGTTTAATGTTGATCGGGTGTTCCGATGTCTCATCATTAAACTTCATCGCATTCTCTAATAACTCATTAGCAATATAGCTAACAGCACTTTTAATTTCAGCTTGTCTGTCAATTGTCGAGGGGTCATCCTCGTTTCCAGGGAAAAAAGTCGTCAAGTAGTCAGCCAGAAAATCCGCCGACAAACCGTTGTTCCGCCACCGCTGCTTGAGGGGGATCGAACTCGGGGAAAATCCAATTATTAAATATTCGTGGCTGGGAGTCGGCTCGATGAAATCGCCGAAAGTCTGAATCATATTAGTTGTTATTTGTTAGTTGTTATTTGTTAGTTGTTATTTGTTGGTTGACTGTTGTTATTGGTTGTTGGTTATTGGCGAGTTGCTACCAATGCCCCATGCCCCATGCCCCATGCCCCATGCCCCATGCCCCATGCCCAATTCCCAATTCCCAATTCCCTATTTTTGTTTTAGAACCAGCAATGTGATGTCATCAAAAACTTTTTGTTGGCCGATGTGCGATCGCACGTCGTCAATTACAGCGTGCCTGATCTCTGTAGCCGTTTGCTGCCAATTAATCTGTATTACCTTAATTAACCTATCTAAACCATAAAGCACTTTATTCATATTTTTAGCCTCCGTAATCCCATCAGTGTACAGCACTACCACATCTCCTGAATGCAACTGGACAAGGGTTTGGGCCACAAAATCAGCAATATCTTCATCCAGCCCGATCGGGAAACCCAAATCGATTGTATCAAACCGCTCGGCAGAACCGTTACACCGCACGACAATCATTTCTTCGTGCTGGCCGCTCAACTTCAGCATTCCCTCGTGATAGTCTAGCAAAGCAAGGCTAGCGTTCTTATCCCATTTCATCCGCTGCATATTATCGTAAATTACAGTGTTAATAGCGGTTAAAAATCTTACCGGATCGGCTTCGTTGTAGGTGAGCAAAGTTCGCACTGCTGTTTGAAGCATAATCATTAAAACACCGCTCTCCAATCCGTGTCCCGTCACGTCGCCAATACCAATTTTTACTTTACCTTCGTGCTGGAGTACATCGTAATAGTCACCGCCTACTTCATCAGCAGGTTCCATAAATCCTGCAATATCTAAGCCAATAACTTCCTTCAATTCTCGGTCTTTCGGCAGCAGCATCTGCTGAATTTTGCGAGTGACATCTAGTTCGGCACTCATCCGCATATTTTCGGATTTTAGGCGATCGTTAAGAACAGTAATTTCTTGATTCGCACCAACCAAAGCCTCGGCAATCTTGTTAAATGCACCCACAACTTGCCCGAGTTCATCTTTGTTATCCAAAATAATTTTGTGGTCAATATTGCCACTTGCCATATTTTTTGACGCTTCCTCAAGCACAAATACAGTTTGCATGACTGCTAGGTAAAAAGATACAAATAAATAAACAACTATTGTTAAAATAATTAGAATAAAAACATAAATTAAGTGTTTTCTAGTAACTAAAGCATCTATACGTTTTTGCAGGAGAAAGTCTAATTCATTGACACTTTTGTCCCACAGTTCAAAACTCGAATTCAGAACTCGGTCGCTGCCATCGAGATAGGTATAATATTCGACTGTGGCTGTGGGATAAATTAGTTTATCTAGTTGCCCAGTTAGTTGCTCTACTACTGAGTTAAATTTTATCAAATCTTGGCTTAATTTCGGTCGCAGATTCCCGTGAGGATTGTTGCTAAATCCTACCTCCATATTGATTGCTAAATCCTGATTGAGTTCTCTCAATTTGCCCGCAAAAGTAATCAATTTCGCTCTTTCCTCAGGTGTGGCATCGGAACGCAGGCTACTTTTTTGAGAAAATAGCCTAATTTCTGACAATAATTTTTGCATTTCTGGAATTTTCAACAAAGTTGCATCCATCAAATAATAGGTATCTAAATCTGGGTCTAATATGAGATTGGAAGTATCGCCGACGTGAGCGCTCAATTTATTAATATCATATGCGATTTTTTGATATACAACATCGTAAGTTTCTAAACTCCACTGGCTCCGATGAAGTTTAAATTTTTGCCAATTTTGATAAATGGTATTAAATTGCTCGCGGGAAACTAAAGTTGTTCCTAACTGGCGGTCGGTATTTGCCAGGGATTGAAAGTCCGCGTCTATCTTAGCTTCAAAATTATCCCAGGACTCGTGCTGGCTTAAATTTGGATTTAAACCCTGATAATTTAACAGGTGAAATTTCGGTATGTATTCCCTCAACTGGCGCAGCGGACGCAGGTATTGATTGCCGTAGATTTCTTTTTGGGCAAAATCAACTCTGGTGTTAATTTCGGAAATCAGCAGGTACATCATCAAGACTAACGGCATCGCAAATAGAAAACCGATCAAGATGAATTTTTGAGGATAGCTGATCCGATTCATTAAATGGATTCCTAGGGATTTTCTGTTCATAATCGATATATTTCAACAAGATGTTACTAAAAAATTAGCGATCGCTACTAAGTTATTTTCGGGGACGATCGCTCTTGAAAACCTAAATCCTCTAATTAATCAGCGATAGCTTGCTTAATTTATCATGCGTTCCCGTCCTGTTGCTACAGATTGTACGGCATCCCTTGGCTCTCACTGGCTCAGTTCGCCTCCCCTTGTCTACAAAACCTTCAGAAGTTTGGGCACGATGAATAGTCATTTATACTGAGATGTTCCCCCAAAATCATTTTTGTTTCAGCAGATTTACCTAGCGATAAATTTTGCTCAATACTATACTAAAAGTAAAAATTAAGTAATAACTGGTAGTGCAAGTTTCCTGAAACAGAAGTGGCAGCAGGGAGTATAAGATACTTGTGCCGCACGACTCTGTTAAGTCGGTTCTGCACCAAGGAACAAACAGCACCAGCAGCAGTGTCTATATCGGTATCTGCATTTGAGTGCTCCGGAGCGATCGCGCAAGAGTGTAAAGTGAGGCAGAGGGCGTACTATGAAACCAATCTCCGAAAATAACTCTCAAAACAATCAAAACCGAGGTGAAAAGCAGCCTAATCCTTTAATCTTGGCTTTGGTGCTGACGGGAATTCTGGCATGGGAAATGTATCCGGCGCTAATCCACACCGCTGCGGCTAACGCGGGCGCCCTCAAACAGTCCCTCGTTCAGGTGGAAAACCAAGATGAGCAAACAGCGCAGCAATTTCCCGCTGTCGGGGATCAAAAAAAAATCAGCTATTCGGGATTGGTACTAAATAGTCTAATTTCCGAACCGGGCAATTTGGCTGAGGGTACGCGCCAAAATCCCCCGAACCAGTTGCCCGCAAACGTTGCAGCCGCAGTTCGCCAAGAGTTGTCGCGCTCGACTGGGATTGCTGCTGACAAGTTGAAAGTCACTGAATCGAGCCGGCAAAGTTGGCCGAATACTTGTTTGGGACTCGCGAAATCTGATGAAATTTGCGGCCAAATGATTGTTGAAGGTTGGCGGGTTGTGGTTTCTGATGGCGGCCAAACTTGGGTTTACCGCACCAATGCTAGGGGGAATGTGTTGCGGTTGGAAAAGAAAGTTAGTTAAGGGAATTTGACCCTGTGAAATGAACAATAAATTTCCTTTTGGAACAGGCAAGATGCCTGTTCCACAAAGACTAGATTTTATTGTGGTAGATTTCTTGTGGGGTGGGGACGCGAGCGGGTGCATCTGGTTTTTTGAAGAGGGCGAAGCATGACCGCATATAAGTTATTAGTTATAATCTCCTATTTTATGCGGTCATGCTTCGCCCCTACGGATATATTCGCTTGCATTGAGATGCACCCACGCGAGCCATCCCCTAACATCAATTTGGGAGTTTTTTTCTTTCAATAATCCCGCCGCCTAAGAGCACATCTGAGTCATACCAAACTGCGGCTTGTCCGGGGGTAATGCTCAACTGCGGTTCGTCAAAAATTACCTTGACTCTTGTACCGCTTGCTTTTTCGTCTGCTTCGGATGATTCCACGGGAATAATTGTAGCGGGGACGGGTTGCGATCGATAGCGAATCTGCACGGAAGCCCGAATCGGAGCGATCGGCCCAGCGACAGAAACCCAATTTACTTTCTGGACATTGCAGTCAGATTCTACTGCCAACTGGCGATCGCCCACAATTACCCGATTAGCACCAGCATCAAGTTCAATCACATACAGCGGTTCCGGTGCGGCAATCCCCAGGCCCTTCCGCTGGCCGATAGTGTAGTGGTGCACGCCGTCGTGCTGTCCGAGTACGCGGCCGGACTTATCTACAATGTCACCCTTTTGCGGCGCAATGTACTTGTCGAGAAAAGCCCGCATCGAACCGTTACTTTCCACCAAACACAAATCCTGACTTTCCGGCTTATCAGCGGTTGTCAAGCCAAATTCCGCCGCAATTCTGCGAGTTTCAGTCTTGGTGATTTCCCCCAAAGGAAACTCCGTACCCGCCAGTAAATCCTGTGTTAAATCGTACAAGAAATAAGACTGATCTTTCGCAGGGTCGATCGCCCGCAGCAACTGATAGCGATCGGTAGCAGTATCATAGGTAATGCGAGCGTAGTGCCCCGTAGCAATCTTTTCAATACCCAGCTCTTCGCGAGCGTACTTGAGCATCGGCCCGAACTTCACAGTTTTATTGCACTGCGAACAAGGCAGAGGTGTAACCCCTGCACTGTAACCCTCCACCAAAAAATCGACAATACTTGCCTGAAAGACCTCGCGGCTGTCAACAATGTGATGGGGAACGCCCAAATCTTCGCAAATTTTAGCGGCATCAACCATTCCCTCAGAGCAGCATTGACCTTTGCCTTTCATCAACCACAGCGTTAAACCCACCACTTCATAGCCCTGATGGTGTAAAATTGCGGCTGCTGCGGAACTATCGACCCCGCCGGAGAGGCCTACGACAATCTTGTTCATGGTTCGGAAATAAATTGCTATTTTACTGTTTTACTGTTACGCAAGTTCGATCGAGCTAATTGATTATACCACAAAAATACTACAACCTGCTACTGCTGTTAGCTGAAATTTTAGCACTAATAAGTAAATCCACCTAATTAAGCCTCAAATCCCGATCGCTCAAAGGCTTGCTGTGTATTTTTTCTTCCTTCTTCCTTCTTCCTTCTTCCTTCTTCTTCTTCCTTCTTCCTTCTTCCTTCTTCCTTCTTCCTTCTTCCTTCTTCCTTCTTCCTTCTTCCTTCTTCCTTCTTCCTTCTTCCTTCTTCCTTCTTCTTATGACTATTCAAAAATTTGTTGTCACCGCCGACCAAATGCGGCAAATAGAAAACAGAATCTTTGCGGCTGGAATGCCCGTAGCAGCTTTAATGGAAAAAGTTGCACTCCTGATTTCTAGACGCATTCAGGTGCTTTTGAGGGAAGAGGGAAGTTCGGCAACGGATTTTGAAACGGATGAAACGGATGTAACGTATAGAAGGAAAAGCGGTGAAGGGCTAAAGATTGTTAATTCTCAATTCCCAGCTATTGGGGTGTTAGTTGGGCCGGGACATAACGGCGGCGATGCTTTGGTTGTGGCCCGCGAATTGCACTTTAAAGGATTCCCAGTAGTTATTTACTGCCCATTTTCTAAACTCAAAGAACTTACAAAAAGTCACGCTGATTATGCGCGTTCTTTAAATATTCCATTTGTTGAGAACATCGAACCGCTGAAAAACTGCGACTTTCTCGTAGATGGTTTATTTGGTTTTGGGTTGGAACGAGAAATCACTAACCCCACAGCCGCCGCGATTGATGAAATCAATAATTTAAACATCCCGATTTTTAGTATAGACATTCCGTCGGGAATCAATACAGATACTGGGGCTGTATTGGGTACGGCAATCAGGGCAAAACATACATTATGTTTGGGATTGTGGAAAATGGCTTTTCTACAAGACAAAGCTTTAGAATATATTGGTAAGTCAGAATTAATTGATTTTGATATTCCCGTTGCAGATATTGCAGCGATATTGGGCAATTTTCCAGCAATACAACGCATTACTAAAGCATCGGCAATTCAGCATTTACCATTACCCCGATCGCCAATTTCGCACAAATACACCAACGGTCACTTACTAATTATTGCAGGTTCGGCCCGTTACAGCGGAGCCGCAATTTTAGCCGCATTGGGAGCAAGAGCCAGCGGAGTCGGAATGCTGTCAATTGCCGTCCCTGAGTCGATTAAACCGATGTTGAGCAGTCATTTACCAGAGGCATTAGTTATAGGATGTCCCGAAACCCCAAACGGTGGCATTAAGGAGTTGCCGGTAGCAATTGATTTGGGTAGCTACGATGCGATCGCCACAGGGCCAGGTCTGACATTGGAAGCCGCGATCGCTGTAGAATCTGTACTGGAGTGCGATCGACCTCTGGTTTTAGATGCCGACGGTTTAAATATCCTCGGTCAACTCGGCACAGTTCCCATTTTGTCGGAACGCCGAGCAGTGACAATTATCACCCCTCACCCGGGCGAATTTAAGCGTTTGTTTCCCGAATTAGCGGGCCTCAGCGGCGATCGAATTGCCGCAACTCAAGCAGCGGCAGAGCTTTGCGGTGCAACAGTATTGCTCAAAGGAGCCAGAGTTTGCATAAGTTGGAAGGAGGATGACGGCGATTCCCTAGGGGATAGCTACGCTTCACGTACCCTTACCTATCTCAATCCCGAAAGCACCCCAGCCCTCGCCAGAGGCGGCAGCGGCGACGTTCTCACCGGCTTGTTAGGGGGATTGTTAGCAAGTGCGATCGCCCGTAAATCCCCCCCCCAAGAAGTGGCAGTAACAGCAGCGTGGTGGCACGCTCAAGCCGGAATCGCCGCAGCCAAAGAACGGACAGAATTAGGTGTAGATGCCTTTACTTTGACACAGTATTTAATTCCTACCTTGCGAGAATTACAGTGAGGGCGATCGGGCGATCGCTGTAATTCTTGCCCATTAGTTTGTAGTAAGGACTTCAGTCCTCTACTTTTGATAAGGACTGAAGTCCTCACTACAAACCTCTTGATTTGGTTTGTAGTAAGGACTTCAGTCCTCTAC